>CAZBZW010000130.1:0-1518 GCA_964496535.1 uncultured Candidatus Peribacteria bacterium | reverse complement strand
CCATTGAATCTTGCGGCCCAATTCCTGACGTTCTTGTGATGTTGCAGGTGCGTTTCCTGCTTCTAAGGTTCCACCCATTCGAGCGAGGTCTTTTGAAACTTGATGAGCCGCCACGGTTCTGGCTTGGCCATTTAATGCTTCTTTAAACCGACCATTTTGCTCGGCTTGAGCGGCGAGAGCTTGTGAAGCTTGGGCTTGAGCTTCCACGTTTTGACGACCTTGGCTGGCCGCAGTGGTGAGAACTTCACGACGAAGTTCGCTCAATTTCACATTGTTGGGTCCGGGCACTTTCTTTTTCAGCTCCCGCAACTTTTCTTGTGCGGGTTTCACTTCTTGAACCTGTTCTTTGCGTGCTTCGAGTCTCGCAGCACTGCTATTTTTGGCCATACGTTTTATAAAAATCCTACTATTCTACCAAAAATTCGAAAGAATTGCAATCTGGGGGCAGTCTGCTATCTTGGCGTGGATTTAAACCCCACTATGGAAGTCACACTCGAAAAACTCAAACACTCTGAAATCAAACTCACCATTCGTCTCAAGGCTGAGGCTATGGAAGTGCTCCAAGCCAAGGCTCTCAAAAGTCTTTCTGAGCAAGTCAAAATTGAAGGATTCCGTCCCGGCAAAGCTCCGGCTGAATTGGTGAAGCGCCATGTGGGCGAAGAAGCATTTCGAGGCCAAGTGATTGAAATGGCGATTGATGACAGTTACGCAGAGGCGATTCGAAAAGAAAAAATTCGTCCGGTGGCTTATCCTCGCATCAATATCCTCAAGAGTGATCCTGTCGAATATGAAGCCACGGTGGCCGTGGTCCCTGAGCTGAAGTGGAAGAAAGATCCGGCTAAAATTAAGATTAAAATTGAGAAACCTAAAGTGAAAGCTGAAGAAGTCGACCAAGTGCTTGAGAACATTCAAAGTCAATTCACCACCTGGAAGCTTTCTGAAAAAGCAGCCAAGCTCAAAGATCGACTCGAGTTGGATTTTGTAGGCAAAGACCCTAAAACTGAAGAAGTTTTGCCAGGAACCGATGCTCAGCACCAAATGGTGACTTTGGGCGAAAATCGGTTCATTCCAGGTTTTGAAGAAGAATTGGTGGGCCTGAAGGCTGGGGGTGAAAAATCCTTCGAGATCACGTTCCCAAAAGACTATCACTCTGATGAGTTCAAAGGCCGAAAGGTGCGTTTTGAGATCAAAGTGCATAAAGTGGAAGAAGCGATTCGACCTGAAATCAACGATGAAGTGGCTCAACAGGTGACCGCCGGCAATAAAAAAACGCTCAAAGAATTGAAAGAAGAAATTGAAACTGAGGTGGAATGGCAGAAATATCGCGAAGAAGAAGCTCGTCAAGACAACGAATTTTTGAAAGAACTTCGAGAATGCGCCGAGGCTGAAATTCCTGAAGCGCTCGTCGATCGTGAAATTCACATCATGATGGAGCGTATTGAGGCCGACCTCAAGCGCCAAAATAAAACCTTGAAAGACTATGAAGCTGAAATGCAGGCTGCCGGAAAAGACATGCAA
>CAZBZW010000129.1:0-1740 GCA_964496535.1 uncultured Candidatus Peribacteria bacterium | reverse complement strand
CTCGACTATTGGATGCCCTTGTTCGGAGGGGCATGGCTTTTGCATTCCGCCCGCGCTGGAACTCTTTGGAATTTACTACGAGACCCGCGCTGGCAGTGGGGATTTTTATTTGTATTGATCGGCGAAGCATCTCTTGCCGTTCACGCTGGAACTCTCAGTGATGTCGAATTTTTAAAGGCCGCCCTCTACGGATTTCGCTTTTTGTCGCTCTTTCTATTGATGTTCATCACCGAAAGTCTCAATTCAAACGATGCTCATCGATTGCGCTATGCACTCGCTTTTTTCTTCGCATTTTTGGCAGGGGCGTGCTTCGTTCAAGTATATTTCGTGCCCGACTTCACTCCGTTCGAAAGTCTGGGCTGGGACCCTCATCAAAATCGCCTGCTCTCAACCTGGTTTGACCCCAATTTTGTCGGCGGAGCTTTGGCCTTCGCACTTCCCTGGTTTTTGGAGGGAATTTGGAGAAAATCTGAAAAAAAACGGGCGCTCATCATGGCGCTCTGCGTTGTTTTGGCGGTGGCGATTTTGCTCACGTACTCACGAAGCGCCTACCTCGCCGCCCTCGTTGGAATCGGCCTTTGGACCCTGCGTCGATCGTGGAAACTCGCCCTCAGCGGAGGCCTGCTCATCGCACTTTTTTTAACAGTATCACCTCGCGCTCAAGAACGTGTTGCAGGGCTCATTCAAGGAATTGAATCGCTCGCGCACGAAAGCTACGTGCTCGCCGACCCCTCCGCTCGCCTCCGCTTTGCATCATGGGAAGAGGGCCTACAACTTTTTCTAGACTCTCCGCTCACCGGCCAAGGCATGAATCGTTATTCCGACGCCGCACTCAAGCAAGGCACCATGACCGATCCCGGCTCGCATTCCGCAAGCGGCTCAGATTCCAGCCTGCTCAACGTGCTGGCTCTGACCGGCCTGCTCGGAGGTTTTTGTTACGTCATGTTGTTTTACGAAATCCTCCAGAAAAATCACTTTTTCGTGTTCAGCCTCAGTGGAATTTTTGTGCACAGCATTTTCGTGAACAGTCTCTTTTTCTCTTTGTTTTTAGTGCCTTTTTGGATTCTTGCGGCTAGAACAACGCTCGCAACTTTTCAATCGCCAGCGCTTGATCAATAAAAAATGGGCTGGTGGCAAATGAAATGAACTTCGCTCGTTTCGCATGTTCGCGAATAAAATTGCGCGCTTTTTCGAATGAAATGTATGAAAGCTCGGGCGCAAAAAAATCGAGGTCCACATTCAAAATCAAATCGCCCTTCACCGTTTGATCCAGCCCAGCCTCACCCGTCACATTCACCACGCGTGAAAACCATCCCAAATCGAGCGCCGGACGAATGTAATCCCCAACCTGTAAAACCTCGTGAGTGTAAGCAAATGCATCCTCCAAGGTGTGTCCTTCATACGGAGCCGCCGGAACCCGACTGTCTTTATGTTGATCCACATGCAAAAGCGTCAAACCCGGCCCAAAAATTCCCGCTTCCATTGCCTTCGCCCAAAAATAAAATACAAAATTATGATTGTCGACCACGACCGCCGGTCGCCCCAAAACCTCAGTCTCAAGTTCAAATGCCAAGCCCGTGCAATCGCGCAAAATGTCGTATTCATCCACGTCTGAAAAAACGATTCGATCGCCCAATTCCAACAAATCCAAAGGCCCCGATTTCAACGGCGGCACAAAAATCTTAGGGCCCGCACCGCGCAGGTTATACGAAAACGCGTTGTTCCCGCGCCGTCCCGTCA
>CAZBZW010000128.1:0-1757 GCA_964496535.1 uncultured Candidatus Peribacteria bacterium | reverse complement strand
CTGGAGGGCGCTCAACTCGCCTTCACATTGAATGAGCAATTCTTACTTCCTTCGGGAGAAGATCCTTTCGACGTCATTGTGGGTTTGGCTCGAAAATTTCCTCAAGTGGGTTTTGGCCTGAATTGCTTCCCTCCTGATTTTAGACGCCTGCAAAAGCTGTTGAATCGATTGAATCGAGCGAGCGTTTCTCTACAAATCATTTACCCTAATACTCATGGATTTGGCGGAACGATTGAAGCGGATGGGGTGCATGGAGATACCGTGAGTCCACAACAATTTGCTCGCCAATTACATTTTGTAAGCGTGCCTTTCAATTCAAATATCACCTTAGGGGCTTGCTGTGGAGGTCATGCCGCTTACGTGGGAGCTTTGCATAATCATATTCATGGAGCTCGTCGCAATTCGGCACTCCCTTTGGCGGCCTAAATTCCCAATTTCTTCAACCACTACTGCTTTGACCTACTAAACTGCCACCTGAGTGCATCTATCAAGATTCCAAATAATCCATAAAACCCTGCCTGGAACAGGCAGGAGATGAGATCGGATAGCAATCGATGGCGGAAACACCAATCTTCGCACGTCGCATAATTCAAAAAAGCTGCTGGGAGGGAGGGTAAATATACCAAAGTCACCAGTGTGTCTGGAAAGTGGAATACGTGGACTGTATGATCCACAAGTGCGGCGAAAAGGTAGGCCACAGCTCCCGATGTTGCGAAGATGGCAGTGAATAAAAACCGATTCTTCATTAAATCCCCAGTTTCTTCAACCATTGGCCAGTGTAAGAGCGAGCGGCGTGGCGAGCGACATGTTCGGGTGTGCCTGTGGCAACGACTTCTCCTCCACCGTTACCGCCATCAGGCCCCATATCGATAATGTAATCGGCCGACTTGATGAGGTCGAGATTGTGTTCAATCACCAGCACGGTGTTGCCATTGTCGACGAGTTCCTGCAAAACTTCGACGAGTTTTTTTACGTCTTCAAAATGCAAACCGGTGGTGGGTTCGTCGAGCACGTAGAGGGTTTTGCCGGTCGAACGCTTCGAAAGTTCGGTTGCGAGCTTGATACGTTGGGCTTCTCCTCCTGAAAGTGTGGTGGCCGACTGACCGAGGTGGATGTAATCGAGCCCCACGCGACGCAGAGTTTCGAGTTTCGTCTTGAGGCTAGGAATGGCGTCGAAAAATTCGAGCGCTTCAGCCACAGTCATATCTAAAACTTCGGCGATGTTTTTTCCGCGATAGAGAATTTCGAGAGTTTCACGGTTGTAGCGCTTGCCCTTACAAACCTCGCAAGGCACGTAGACGTCAGGCAGAAAGTGCATCTCAATTTTCTTGAGACCGTCCCCTTGGCAGACTTCACAACGCCCACCCTTCACATTGAATGAAAAACGACCGGCCTTGTAGCCTCGAATGCGAGCTTCTTGAGTTTGTGTGAATAGGTCACGAATATCGCCGAAGATGGCGGTATAGGTCGCGGGATTTGAGCGTGGAGTGCGTCCGATGGGTGATTGGTCGATGTTGATGAGTTTGTCGAGATGCTCGATTCCGGTGATGTCACGATGTGCACCGGCCACTTGTTTGCTTCGATTGATGACTCCTGAAACTTTTTTAACGAGAATGTCGTTGATCAATGTGGATTTTCCGGACCCTGAAACTCCGGTGATGGTGATGAAGGTTCCCAATGGAAGTTTCACATCCACATCTTTCAAATTGTGTTCGACGGCTCCTAAAACTTCCAAGAATTTACCGTTGCCCTTGCGG
>CAZBZW010000127.1:0-1796 GCA_964496535.1 uncultured Candidatus Peribacteria bacterium | reverse complement strand
CAACTCTGACATACATACACACTTTTGACTTTGCTCATTTTTCGGGATTAGGGGAGTCTTATTTTACGGCAAAAAACCTTGTGAAGTCCAAGGGTATTTGTTAGCATCCGCGCGGTTTCTTATGGATCAGTAGCTCAGTCGGTAGAGCATCGGACTCTTAATCCGTTGGTCGTGGGTTCAAGTCCCACCTGATCCACCAATTTTACCCCTCATTGCCATGACCCGTACCGATTATATTGCCGGAATGTGCTACATTCTTCCTTTAGAAGAATTGCGCAAAACTCAAAGCGTGCAGTTTCATAATTTGCCTCAAGCGCTTTTTGAGGGTTTGGGTGCTGTTGATTTTGTGAAGCATGAAGTGGGTGCGTTCAGTCCGTCCGTGAAAGGTTGGGAGGGCGATCATCCTTGGTACATGCATCCAGATCAGGAAGATAATTTAGCTGTGATGGAAGGGGAGCGTCGAGTGGAGCTTTACACGCTCGATCACGGCAAAGTTGAAACTTTTTATGTGTCTGCAGACTGTATCAAGCATGGCGATCAGGTGATCGACGACGGTCGAGCGATTTTGGGTTGGCCCACGCATGTGTTTCATCGCATTCACAGCCCCAACGGCAGTCGTTCGGTGAATTTTGCTCGCCATTTTGTGGCGTTTGATCTGCTTACGAACTTCAACATTTACTCACTGAACCCTGAAACCAAAGAATATCAGGTGATTCGCGCGGGTCATTTGGATCAACCCAAGGTTGAACTGGGGGAGTAGAATAGGTACACTGCGCAGGTGCTCTTTTTGGCAAGGTGGCGGAGCGGCTACGCAACGGTTTGCAAAACCGTACCACACGGGTTCGAATCCCGTCCTTGCCTCCATTGAATGCCTGGGTGGTGGAATTGGTAGACACGCAGGACTTAAAATCCTGTTCCTTCACCGGAGTGCGGGTTCGATTCCCGCCCCAGGCACCACTCTTGACATAATTATTTTTTTGTTTTAAATTCTATCAACTGAATTTAAAAGCATGTCTTTAGATCAACCTCGAGGGCTGCCTATGCCTGAAGCTGGCCTGAGTAACTTTCCTAAGCCTCAGGGTCGTGCGGGCTTGATCAACGGTCTCTTGAACGATCTTTTTTATGCAGATCGCTGGGAAGAAGCACTTGCTTTTTTAGAAGAGCCTTCGTCACTCTTGGATGTTGATCTTGCGGAGCATTTTCAGCAGTGGTCTCAGGTTTATCGTTATTTTCATACGGAGTTTTATCAGCCACTTCACGGCCAAGAATCCATTGATTTTTCGACTCTCGGTTCCTTTTTTACTCTGCCCTTTCCGCGCTTCCAAAAAGTTTTTCTACTCATTGTTTTATACGAACTGGGTGTTGATGCTGAACGTCTTGGTGCTATTGAACATAGCTTGGGTATCTCATTGCGTTCTCGTGCTCGTAATCTGAAAACAGCCAATCCTTGGAATGCCTTTTCGCGTGCTTTTCGCGAACAAGGCGATGTTTCTGACATGGACTCTTATGCTCAGTCCCTCGCGGATCGATTCTTTCCTGATTCGTTCGAAGCGATTCGTTCGGGGCACAAGACGCCTTTGGCGCCAAAGGCTCCCGTTGCACCCAAGCCTCCCGTTGCACCCAAGCCTAAGTCTGAACTTCCAAAGGTCACCCCCGTCTCTACTCAGAAGTCAGATGTGGCTTTACGCGCACTGCGCACAACTTTGGACGATCCTAGCTCTTCACATCATCTTTTGTGGCGGAAACTACGTTCGGGCGATATCGAAGAGTCATCGGCTGTTTTGGATTTATTACGA
>CAZBZW010000126.1:0-1838 GCA_964496535.1 uncultured Candidatus Peribacteria bacterium | reverse complement strand
GCTCGAGTCGTTGAAGAAAAGATCTTCAGAATTCACAAATCGATTCTTGCGACTCGTTGGCCCAATTGGCAACAAGGTGTGAGCGAATGGGCTGCTGCCGCAAACGAGCCTCAACCTCCGGTTGAATTTGCGGAAGATATTCACAATCCAACCACTGCAGCCAACCTTCCTCAAATTGTCATTTCCAATCCTCTCACGCTCACTGGAATTCCGTCGGATGAACGCACTGTTGATATCGAAGTGGAAATTTCAAGTGAGGGCAATGGCTTGAAAGAGGTGGAATATTCGATGAATGGCATTGTGCAATTTCACGCCACATCAGCGCCCTATTCGGGCACAATTCGCTTACCGTTGAACGCCACCCCCGGAATGCTTTTGGATGTCAAAGCCACTGCCATTGATCAGTACGGCTACGACGCCAGTTCAACTG
Source organism: uncultured Candidatus Peribacteria bacterium (assembly GCA_964496535.1). Taxonomy (GTDB): domain Bacteria; phylum Patescibacteriota; class Gracilibacteria; order UBA1369; family 2-02-FULL-48-14; genus CAZBZW01. Next base: position 1,408 of record CAZBZW010000126.1, on the reverse strand, counting down.
TGCAATTGCGAGTCGAGGAACCCAAAAATTCAGAGGAGTCGAGCTATCAAAAGTCCATCTTCAGTCGCTATCTCGCACGCCTCAAATTCTGGGCTTTCTAAAAGGCCTTCCACAAATTCCTTCATGCGTCCCGTGCGATGACTCAAGGTGTTGTCGACCACCACAAACGCATCTTTACTGAGTCTGGGTTTGAGTGCCATCAAAAAATCTGGATGTTCATATTTCGTTGCATCCAAAAATAAAAAATCCACCCGCTTGGGCAAATCACTTTGTGTGTAACCCCAACGCTCGGGCTCTATGAAAATCTCGGGCGCATGGCCCTTCAGTGAGTGAATTCGATGCCTCAAGCCTGACATGTCAAAGTGTTCTTGGGCTCGTGCGTACCGCTCCTCGTGCGACTCAATTGTCCATAATTGGCCGGCGCCATTTTCTTCCAGGCCCGAGACCATGTGCAAAGCGCTGTAGCCCACGGATGTACCAATTTCTAAAACAACTTGAGGCCGCGCAACCTTCACTAAAAGTTTCAAAATTCGCGCAGTTTCAGGCCCCACAATCCACGAGGAATTTTCAAGCTCTTCTGCCTCAATTTTTGCGTAAATATTCTTGAGCATAGGCAATGATGTCATCTGATTCATACATCGAAACTCCGCGCTCAGAGTCCACCAAAAAAGGTGTTTGTGTCTTGCCGCCCAACTTCACAAGCTCCGCACTTCCGGGCGTGCCGTATTCCGCGCTCACCTCTTGATATTCCACACCAAGCTCGGCAAAAGCTCGACGCACTTTCTCACAAAAAGGACACTGTCGAATGGCATAAAGTTGAATCATAAAGAGTTTTTAATTTTTTGAAGCAGGGCTGAAAATGCCAAGCCGCGATGACTATAAAGATTTTTCTCGCTGACATCCATGGCTGAAAAAACTCGATTGTCGCCCTCGGGAACAAAAACACTCGAGAGCGGAATTCCAGGCTCAAGCGCAGTCGCGGGAGACTCTAGAATCACGCCTTCCACAGTCGCCCCCGTTTCAAGCTGCACCGTTTCGCTCAAAAACACGGCGGCGCACACAAATCGCGCACTTCGATTTTCATGGCCCTCCATCGCCTTCAAAAAAGCCTCCATCCATTCTGCATCGCTGGCACCAGCTCCCGCACCAAATCGTCGAGTCCAAACACCCAAAGCTCCGGGCAAAGCGCTCACTTCAACCCCACTGTCGTCCGCAATCACCGGCAATCCACTTTTTTGGTGATAAAATCGCGCCTTTGCCCACGCATTTCCACGGTAACTGTCTTCATCCTCTGGAGCCTGCTCTTCAATTCCCAGGTCCGCCAAGCTTGCAAAATCCCAATTCAAATCGGCCAAAACTTCGCAAATCTCTTTGAACTTACCCGGGTTGTGAGTGGCAATGAGGGCTT
>CAZBZW010000125.1:279-1969 GCA_964496535.1 uncultured Candidatus Peribacteria bacterium | reverse complement strand
CATGCTTGACAATTCCCCCTCACTCTTTCTATGGTGGGTCGACTTAGCCACGCCCTCAAATGTCTGCACCCGCAAAAAATCTAGTCATTGTGGAGTCGCCCGGAAAAATTAAGACAATTTCGCAGTATCTGGGAAAGGATTACACCGTGATGGCCTCGATGGGGCATGTGCGTGATTTGCCGAAGAGCAAAATGGGAGTGGATATCGAGCACAACTTCGAGCCGCAATACCTGGTTTCGAAAGATAAAAAAACGGTGATCAAGGGTTTGAAAGACAAGATTGGCCCCAAAACAACCGTCTGGATCGCGACAGATGAGGACCGCGAAGGAGAGGCGATTGGATGGCACTTGCAAGAGGCATTGGGGCTCAAAAAACCCAAACGCATCGTGTTTCATGAAATCACCGAGTCTGCGCTGAAAGAGGCAATTGAAGCCCCGCGCACCATCGATATGCCCAAGGTGGACGCCCAGCAGGCGCGTCGCATTCTCGATCGTTTGGTGGGTTATGAACTTTCGCCGCTTTTATGGAAGAAAATTCAATATGGGTTGTCGGCCGGGCGCGTGCAGAGTGTGGCCCTCCGTTTGATTGTAGATCGCGAGCGTGAAATCGAAGCGTTCATTCCGAAAGAATATTGGAGTCTCGAAGCGAATTTAGAGACGAAAGAAAAAGCCAAGTTCACTGCCAAGCTCAGCCGCTTCAAAGGCAAGACGATTGAAATGGGCAATGAGGCTGAAATGAAAGAAGTTTTAGAGGCCGCTGAAGGTCAAAAATTCATCGTCAGTGACATTGAAAAAAAGCAGGTGGAGCGAAACCCTTCGGCGCCGTTCACGACCTCAACCTTGCAACAAGAAGCGTCGCGCAAACTTGGATTTTCGGTGAAAAAAACCATGATGTTGGCTCAGCAACTCTACGAAGGTGTCGAACTTGAAAGTGGACACGAAGGTCTCATCACCTACATGAGAACGGATTCCGTGAATTTGTCGGCCACTGCAACGGCTCAGGCCAAAAAAGTGATTGACGATTTGTATGGCGCGAAGTTTTCGTTGTCTGCCCCACGTTCTTTCAAGAGTCGAAAGGGGGCTCAAGAAGCGCACGAGGCAATTCGTCCGAGCAATTTGGCGCGCACGCCAGATTCAGTGGCCAAATATTTGTCACGCGACCAATTGCACTTATATGAATTGATTTGGAAGCGCACATTGGCCTGCCAAATGGCGGTGGCGGTGATGAACCAAGTTGGAATCAATATTGAAGCAGGGCAGGCGACCTTTCGTGCGACGGGTCAGACCATCGAATTCCCTGGATTTTTGCAGGTATATCGTGAGGGTCATGATGAAGATGAGGCTGAAGATGAAGACGGAATTTTGCCCGAAATGAAAGAGGGCGAGGCATTAAAATTGAATGAACTTTTGCCGGAACAGCACTTCACAAAAGCGCCTCCACGTTACACCGAAGCGAGTTTGGTTAAAAAGATGGAAGCCGAAGGGATTGGACGACCCTCCACCTATGCGCCGACGATTTCGCTGATTCAGACCCGCGAGTATGTTGAAAATATTGAACGACAACTGCACCCCACTGCGTTGGGCAAATTGGTCTGTGATTTTTTGGTTTTGCACTTTCCTAAAATTGTCGATTATCAATTCACAGCTCGCATGGAATCTCTGCTCGATGAAGTAGAGGAGGGAACTTCGGG
>CAZBZW010000125.1:0-269 GCA_964496535.1 uncultured Candidatus Peribacteria bacterium | reverse complement strand
GCGTGAATTTTATGAGCCCTTTCATTTGCTCATTCTTGATAAGCAAGAAAATGTGAGCCGCGAAGAGGTTCAGCAGGCGCGTGAATTGGGCGTCGACCCCAAAACCAACAAGCCGGTGAGTGTGCGCACGGGGCGTTTTGGTCCATATCTGCAATTGGGCACAAAAGAAGATGAAGAAAAACCCAAATTTGCACCCTTGCCGAAAGAGTGGAAGGCCACTGAAGTGACCCTGGAACAGGTTCTGCCTTTGTTCGATTTGCCGCGCACGT
>CAZBZW010000124.1:0-2023 GCA_964496535.1 uncultured Candidatus Peribacteria bacterium | reverse complement strand
AGGCAAAACCTTGACAAAATAAAGGATAAGATTTTTAATAACAAAGTATTCACAAGCCGACAGATGCACAAACTTGTAAGCGCTCTATCTTTAGCAGGTGCCATAGCTTGCACACCCAAAAATACTCAAAACATATGGACGCCCACAGATGAAGTTGAACCGAGCGCGGCAATTTCATACGAAGAAACTCCAGATGAAAAGCAAGGTCCTCAAGGAGAGGTGGGCGACATGGTCCGCTTTTATAAAAAGGCGTGCGACATCAAACCCGAAAGCATCACTAAAACGCCAGAAGGTTGGATAGTGCAATATAGGTCCGATGATTTTCCGACCGATGTTCAAAACTGTGTAAAGAACCCTAGTTCGCCCATCACAAGTGCGATTCTAGTCTTTCAAGAGAGCGCACTTAGATGCACTCCACTTGATCAAAAAGGTGGGTTTATCTGTGCGAAACGATAAAGATCAAGTCCTGGCTCCCTCCAACCTCTCTCCCACCACCTTCCAGTCGACGTTGGCGAAGAATGCAGCCAAGTAGTCGGCTTTCACAATGCCGTAGTCAATCATGAAGGCATGTTCCCAGCAGTCGAGAGCCAAAATGGGCACTTGGTGCACGGGCAAACCGATGTGGTGCTCGTACATAATATAAGTGTGCAAACTCTGGTCAATTTTATTCCAAGTGAGTAAAACCCAACCCGGAGTCGAACCTCCACAAGCTTTCATGTCGGCAATCATCGCATCCCATGAACCAAATGAAGCTTCGACCGCCGATTTCAAAGCGGCCGGAACCTCGACGCCCTCGCCGATCAAGTTTTCAAAATACATTTCGTGCAAATACGAACCGTTGAACGCGGTGCATTCGCGGCGCTTGAGCTCGCTGTATTCGCCAAACGTGTAGTTGGCCAAAGAACGATCCATACTCTTCAACTTCTCTTCAATTTCGTTCAATTTTTTAACATAGCCTTCGTACAATTTGAAGTGGGCCGTGAGTTGGGCGTCTGAAAGCCCTTTAACCTTGCCGAGCAGATGAGAAAAATCGCGGACTGCGTGAATCATATATTTGAATTAAGAGTGCTTGCACACTAACATTTTTGCTTGCTCAAGCAAAGAGTCGCGCCCATAATCAAAGCATGCTCACCACCGGCGACACCGTTCCCGATTTCAAACTTCCCTCCTCACAAGGCGGTGAAAAAAGCCTGACCGACTTCAAAGGCAAGTGGCTGATTTTGTATTTTTACCCGAAAGACGACACCCCGGGTTGCACCAAAGAAGCCTGCAGTTTTCGCGATCACAACGAAGAATTGAAAGGAATGAACGCAGTCGTGGTCGGCGTTTCGAAAGATCCACTCACTGCGCACGCCAAATTCATTGAAAAATTCGGATTACCCTTCGAACTGCTCTCAGACACCGAACTCAAACTCTGCGAAGTGTTTGGAGTGTGGAAAGAGAAAAGCATGTACGGCAGAACCTTCATGGGCGTGTCGCGCGACACCTTCCTCATCAACCCAGAAGGCGAAATCGTCAAAGAATGGCGCGGCGTGAAAGTGGATGGTCACACCGAAAAAGTGAAGGAGGCAATTATTGAAGCGAGCCGGTAATTCCAATGATCGCCACAATCGCAATCAAAACAAAAATTCCATAGCGTCTCATGAAAGGGATTTTGGCTTCACGGTGCAAAGCTTCGATTTGGTGGGCATCCACAATTGAACCTCGTTGGCAAACCTCACAAAGAATCATGTACTTTCGCTCTGTAATGAATGAGAAAACCCAATACAGATGAAACCATCGATAAGCCAAATGGGCATGAAAGGGGCGTCGAACTCCACAGGTGGAACAGGAATCTTCCTTAACAGGCCCCAAATCCAAGCTATCTCCGCGAGTTCCCCAGACAATCATAAAAAAGAGTAAAAAAATACTTTTGATTTCTATCAATTTTGAAGAAAATTGGCAATCAAAATGATTGCTCAACGGGATAGTATCCTCCACCACATCTGTGCGGCCAGAGTATCGACCCGACCCATTTTTTCGT
>CAZBZW010000123.1:1522-2232 GCA_964496535.1 uncultured Candidatus Peribacteria bacterium | reverse complement strand
CGTCGAAGGTTCATAAAAGAGTGTGGCCAAAATCTTCCCTTCCGCACGGTTCAAACGACGACGCTCCGTGACCACCGGCAAAAACTCTTCCGCCCCCCGCATGAGGGCCAAAATTTCATCTCGGCTCAAGTCTTTGGAGGCAAGAAGGTGCTTCATTGAGCAAATTTTGCACCAGAACTGAAGTTCAGGCAAGAGGGAGCCACAAAATCATCGTGAAATGATCTAGAAAAAAGCGCATCAAACGGCTAAAATCTCGCCAATATGAGCGATGCACTTCTCACACTCACTCTGAAGGACGGGACCCAATTCACGGGGAAAGCCTTCGGTGATTTCAATGAAACAGAAGGCGAAGTGGTGTTCACCACCGGAATGGTCGGCTATCCCGAAAGTCTCACCGACCCTTCATTTAAAGATCAAATTCTCGTGCTCACTTACCCGTTGGTGGGCAATTACGGCGTGCCCAAAGAAGAACTCGATCTCAACAAGCTCAGCCACTATTTCGAAAGCGAACGTATTCACCTCAAAGGCCTCATCGTCAGCGATTACAGTGAAACTTATTCGCACTGGAACGCTCAAAAAAGCCTGTCCGACTGGCTCAAGCAATATGGAATTCCAGGAATTTCAGGCGTCGACACCCGCGCCCTCACCCAAAAACTTCGTGACGGAGGATCTCAACTCGGCAAAATTCACCCCGCCGATAAAAAACCTAG
>CAZBZW010000123.1:0-1512 GCA_964496535.1 uncultured Candidatus Peribacteria bacterium | reverse complement strand
TGATAAACTATTGTTCATTGTTTCATATCTGTCTCCGACAAAAAATCCAATAAAGATTTTTACGACCCCAACAAAGAAAACTTGGTGGCTCGCGTGAGCACTCAACAGATCAAGGCCTACGGAGAAGGTAAAAAACATGTGGCCATTTTAGACACGGGTATGAAAACCAACATTTTACGCAGTTTCTTGAATCGGGGTGTCAAAGTTACAGTCTTTCCATGGAATGAAAGCCCCTTCCGTTACGAAGAGCGCACGGGCGAACATTTTGATGGAATTTTCTTTTCAAACGGCCCCGGTGATCCTGCAAAAATGGATGAAACCGTCGAAATCATGAAAGAAAGTTTCAAGCTAAAACGGCCCACTTTTGGCATTTGTCTCGGGAATCAAATCATGGGTCGTGCCGCCGGAGCTTCGACTTACAAACTCAAATACGGTCACCGCGGTCAAAATCAACCCTGCATCGACACGCGCACTGGGCGTTGCTACATCACTTCTCAAAACCACGGCTTCTGTGTGAACGCCGACGAACTGCCCCGCGACTGGGAAATGTGGTTTAAAAATGCGAACGATGGCACTTGCGAAGGTTTGCGCCACAAAAAACTCCCCTTCTTCTCGGTGCAATTTCACCCCGAAGCCTGCCCCGGCCCGACCGACACCGCGTTTCTGTTCGATGAGTTCATTGCACTACTCTAAGGTCCACCATCGGTAGTCGTCAAAAGTACCCGATTCGACAGGACAAGCAGGATCTTCAGGCAACGCATCAAGCTTAGATGCGGTTTTTGAAAAATTCGCCCCACGCTCCGCAATAAAAGCATCAGTTCGATTTAACCCTGAACTCACACGAACAACCTGACCATCACCCGTCAAAGAGCATTCTTCGGCCTCACAATTGACGAGCAGAAAATGGATGGAATCTGACGAAAGCAAGGTACTGGAAGCAAAACCTAAACTCTTATCTGGAGCCTCATAATTGACGGCGTACAAAAAAGGCCCGGCCTGGTTGAAATCCGTCCACGTCACAGCATTAACATCCTCTAGCTCATTCCCTTTGGAGCCCGGAAAAACCCAAAAATAATTCCCGCCATTATTTGCAGCATGAAGCACAGTCAAAGGATTCTCCAGAATTCCATCAATTGAATTGGCATTAAAAATGTCGCCCGCACCGGCCCGTAAGTCAGCGTTGGCTTGTCTCAAAACCAAATTCCACTCCGATGAAATGCGGCGACCCGCAGGCGATTGAGGTGCAGATTTATTTCCAATTCCCGATTCAGGATTTTTAGGGTCCTGCAAAGCCAAGTGGAGCACGTCTTCAAAAGTTTCACGAGCCTCAAGGCAAGGGTCGGATTCTTGGGCAGTGTCGAGATCCTGAGGAGCTTCTGCAGGCTTCACAGAATCAGAAAAACCCACAACCGCATCACCGATAGCCACTTCTTCGCCAGGCGTACATGCCTGGGAAGCCAAACCGAAGGCCAATAAATAAGGTGTTTTCATTTTGAGCGAAAATGAACATTA
>CAZBZW010000122.1:0-2275 GCA_964496535.1 uncultured Candidatus Peribacteria bacterium | reverse complement strand
TCAAGCTCTACAACGATCGGATCGCCAGCTAGCGGCCTCACATCACCGGAACGAAAGGGTTTTTCTGTGTCGTCATCGGTAAAAAAGACTCGCTCAGCCTGATGTCGGAACACGCGCGGCCTTTTGAACGTCTGCGTCGAGCTTCGTCCAAATCGATGAAAGAACTGCAAGCGCGCCTTGACGAATTTTCGCTGAAGCCGGAAGACATGTGGCCCGAACTTGAATTTGCCGAGCACGATGACCAAATTTTTGCCGTGTCGCCTGAGTTATTTCACGCTCAACTGCCGTCGCGCTTCAATTTGACGTGCCCCGTGCTGGAGCGGCTTTCGATGAGCGCGCGATTGACGGAATCAGCGGGCTTGGCTTTAGCTCAACAAGTGGACCGAGGAATTGCGCTCGATCGAGAACAAGTTTCAGAGCTGTTTGATAAAAAAGCGCTGTCGATTGAACTCTCTTTTCAGGAAGGATGGGGCGGTGTGACTTACTTAGACTTTCCGTTGGGCGCGGTGAAAAGCGTTCAAGGAAAAGGCTTGTTCAAACCAGCACACTGGAACTGAGAAATTAAATCCAACCCTGTTTTTTGAGCGCGTCGCGAGCGGCGGCCTGTTCAGCTTCTTGTTTGGAGGGGCCGGAGCCCATTCCGACGAGATGAGAGCCAAAGTGAATGCCCATGACAAAGGTTTTTTCGTGGTCGGGGCCAGAATCTTGCACCAATTCGTAGCGGGGCGTGAGGTTCAGACGATCTTGGGCCAGCTCTTGAACGTGTGATTTGGCGTAAATGTGCAAGCCCTGGGCAATGATTTCCTCAAGAAGTGCGATGATGTGACGTGTGATGAATTCGTTGGCGTGGTCGTAGCCTTTGTCGAGATACATGGCTCCGATGAAGGCTTCAACGGTGTTGGCCAAAATGTAATCTTTGTCGCGACCGCCCGAAAGGTCTTCGCCGCGAGATAGCAAGAGGTAGTCACCGAGGTGCAAGTGGCGCGCCACTTGTGCGAGATTTTTGCCCTTCACAAGCGCACTGCGCCAGTTGGTGAGCTCTCCTTCAGGCTCATTCGGATAGTTTTTAAACAGAAAGTCGGTGACCGAGAGTTCCAACACGGCGTCACCCAAAAATTCGAGACGTTCGTTTGAAAAGTTCTCGTTCGGGTTTTCGTTCACGTACGATTTGTGGATGAAGGCCAATTTCAAAAGAGCCTTGTCGCCGAAACTGAATCCCATGAAGGCTTCAAGCTCGGTGGTGTCTTTAGGCAGCGGATTTTTTTGCTTTTTCTGCGTCATGCACGGAGCTTAATACACCATTTACAAATTTGGAAGCGTTTTCACTGCCATAAGCTTTGGCGAGCTCAATGGCTTCATCGATGGCTACCAGATCAGGAATTTTTGGGTCAAATAAAAGTTCAGTCAGGCCCAATTCAAGAATGGCACGGTCGACGGGTGCGATTTTTTCAAAGGACCATTCGGGTGCGTATTTTGTGATGAGTTCTTTGATTTCGGCTCGATGGAGCAGAATTTTTTTAAGCAGATTCACGGCAAAAACCAACTCTTGATCTTTTGCGCCCCCATTCACCAAATTGTAATTCAAAATGGCATCGGCATCTCCGCCGCGGAATTCCCATGCAAAAAGGGTCTGCATGACGATGACTCGAAGATTGTGGCGCTGGGAGGCCATTTATTCGGCTTTAACCGTAGTCACTTTAGCTTCTGGAGCGACCACTGCTTTGCGTCGTGGAACTCCACGATATGCTCCACAAGCGGTGCACACATGGTGAACACGTCCGGTGACTCCGCAGGCTCCACAAGGTTCAAATTGCATTTTGTCCGTCCAAAGTAAACGAACATCATTCTGAAACGCCTTGTACTGTCTATTGGTACGGGCTTTTGAGCGCTTTTTCTTGGGTACCGGATGTTTAGCCATAGTTTTTAATTAACGCGGATGGATTTTACTGCTTCTTCTCGGATTTGCAAGAGAATTTCTTAGTTTCTCTCCCAACGGTTTAGTTTCGGGCTCTTCGGCCTCTTTGAATTCGATACATTTTTTCGCGCAACGCGGGGCGATCGGCAGGGCCAACAAGATCTCTTCTCGAATGGGTTCTCGCAGATTCACGCTCCAGTTGCGCATTTCGACAAACATGATTTCTTCTTCCGATTTTTCAGGCTCGTGACCCTTTTCCCAATAGAACCACTCTTCGTCGCCTTCGATTTTGAGGGGCCATGGAATGGATTTTTGACAACGCACGCAGTCGACCTTCATTTTAGTCTGAATCGAGTGGAT
>CAZBZW010000121.1:0-2289 GCA_964496535.1 uncultured Candidatus Peribacteria bacterium | reverse complement strand
CGCTTCCTCATATTCAGCTCGAGCCGTGCTATCCACCAAGATCCCGCCCCCCGCCGGAAAATGTAAAACTCCCTCATGAATCGTAGCGGTGCGAATCAAAATATTGAAATCAGCACAACCATTCAGTGAAATGTAGCCCACCGAACCGCAATACGCATCGCGACTGTAATTTTCGAGACGATCGATGATCTGCATGGTGCGCAACTTGGGGCAACCCGTCACTGATCCACCCGGAAAAATCGACCGCAATGCATCGAGCACGGTCAAATCAGGTCGCAACCGCGCCTCAATCACCGAATACGTGTGCCATAAATTCGCCAATTCCATCAGCGCCCGATGCTCTAAAACTCGCACCGAACCCGTTTCGGCCACGCGTCCCAAGTCGTTGCGCAATAAATCGACGATCATCGTGAGTTCCGAATAGGCTTTCGGGTCATCTAAAAGTTCCTGCGGATTGGCTGGTTTTTGCAGAGTTCCCTTGATCGGCTCCGCCCTCAAAATGCCCTCACGAAGCGAGAAAAGTCGCTCCGGAGAATTGCTCGCCAAGACACAATCGTCCATTTCAAAGTAGACAGACATCGCCGACGGATTTCGCGCAAAATTCGCGCAATAAAAATCGAAAGGATCGCCCGAAAATGCACCTGAAAAATCCATGCTCAAGTTGACCTGATAGCTGTCGCCGGCACGCAAATACCCCTGCAATTCTTCAAAACGAGTGCGGTATTCTTCAAAACTCAGGCTCGGACCAAAGCCACTCAAACTGAAGTCGGTCGACGCGGGTTCACTCTCTTCGGTCACCCAAAACGCAAGCACCTCATCGCAAAAAACCCAGCGCTCCATCGGCACCCCAGATTTGTGCCGCGACGTCACGCCCATCCATTCCAAGCCCTGCCCATACGACAAAAATCCAATCCAGCCGCCCACAAAATCGGGCCCGCCCTCAAATGCCTCCGTGGTCTTAAAGCTCAAATCAGGCTGAATTTTAGCGGGCAAGGCCACGTACGACCACGCACCGCATTTAGACGCCAAAAGGAGAGGCTTCCGCCCCTCCCTTCGAAACTTCAAGAACGTGTCCCAAAGCTCTCTACGCGTTGCGTTCGTCTTCACCGTACACGTGCTCATATTCAGATTTAGAATATTCAAAGATTTCATCAGCCTTGAAGAAGCGTTTGACTTCAACTTCTGCATTTTCAATAGAGTCGGATGCGTGAATCACGTTGCATGAAACGCTCATGGCAAAATCGCCGCGAATGGTTCCTCCGTCAGCCTCACGTGCCTTGGTGATTCCAGTGATCAAACGCACTGCGTTCACCACGCCCAAACCTTCCAAACACAAAGCCACAACAGGTGTGGATTTCATGAAGTTCGCCACACTGGGGAAAAAGGGTTTGTCGGCAATGTGCGCGTAGTGTTCACGCAAAATCGCCTCGTCGAGACTGATCATTTTGCAGGCCACCAATTTAAGACCCTTGCGTTCAAAACGTGTGACAATTTCGCCCACGAGTCCGCGCTGAATCGCATCAGGTTTGATGAGTACGAGAGTTCGTTCCATAAAGTTTCAAGTTAAAAAGCGCAGATAGGGTGCATGAAAGCGAAGGATTTGTCAAAAATGAGCTTTACAAAAACAGAGCCAAAAGATAAATTCACTTCTTGACATAAAAGGAAAATGAAGCTTACTATTAAACCTTACGGGGGCTGCAAATCAGAAGACTTCCCAGATGGCTTTGGAGGTGCAGTCGAACAAGTAGTTGATGCAACGGAAATAATGCAAATTGGCCAAGAAGTGCGTGATTTAATTGCTCGTTATGGCTTCTTAGTAATTAAGAATCCATTGAGACTGAATGAGGTGCCACCAACTATAGAACGGGGGGCGTCATTTTCATTATGGCATCAAGACGATCTGGGATTCGATTATTCCGGCTTAAGCCTGAGAAAACAACGAAGACATCCGACTTTGTTCGTGCCTGAAAATGAAGCGGTGGTAGCAATAAAAAGTGCGCATCCATTATGTCTCGAAACTGCTGCAAAAGACAGGCTTAGAAATAGCTTATTCCAAGAATTTTTAAGAAGTAGTCCTTGGATTGATGACGAAGACAGGGAAATCGATTCAGACTTGAGCCTGAAGCAGGCCAACGTCCTGCTAGCTCAAGCTCAAGACATTTATCGTAAATCCCCATCTGCAACTGCCTTCGACTGGACGGAAAATCCGACAGCATTAGTTGTGTTCGCAAGGAGTCGAACTCAAACACCAAACAAAGGGGTTTTGCACGGATGCTTTCCATTGGAAGG
>CAZBZW010000120.1:0-2292 GCA_964496535.1 uncultured Candidatus Peribacteria bacterium | reverse complement strand
ATCACTCAACAGATGGCTCGGGAACCACAACGCATGAAGCGGGTGTTTGCCAGAGTGAACGCTTGTTCAGGGAGCTATCAAGACCTGATTCATACTCCCAATGAAATGGATAAAGAGTCAGTTTCCTTCGTTGCCATGGAGGTCGCCCGTGAATATTGTGAATTTCAAGATCGCGCCAATCTACAGTAGAAAGAGCTTTTTTCTTAAGCTGCTCATTTGGGGACTTGGCATTCTCAGCTATAGTTTGTGGTCGGTGGAACCAGTGCATGCCTGGGGCGTGGACTTTTCTCGACGTCGTCTTGAGTTTGACAAGATTCAGGATGAAAGCCGCATGCCCGCTTCGATGCCAGCTTCAATGCCAGGGAATGCGAATGCCGAAAATAAAAATCCTTTAGCTAAAGTTTTTGAGTCTACGGAAGTGGCCAAAGATATTGTGATTTTGCACACTGAAAAGGGTTTTGTCCCGGATATTGTGCAATTGCGCCAGGGCAGTGTTTATCGCTTTCATGTCGTCAACGTGGACGAGAATAAACGCAATGTCAGCATTGTCGTAGATGCTTTTGCCCAACATCATAATACAGTCTTCGGGGCGCAGAAATCTTTTCAAGTGAGCCCAAAAGCAGAAGGCATTTTTTCTTATCAGTGTCCTGAGTCTGCCTACCAAGGAAAGATTGTGGTGATCCCTCAAGAGCGTAAACCTGCAAGCGGCAATTGATGCGAATTTGTATTCCAAAATTTTGAGAGGACAATCTGATGGCTGAAAACTCGAATGTCTTTAAAGATACTATCAAGCAGAATCTGGCGCCCATTTGGCAATACCTCGAGGACAAGTCGGTCTCTGAAATTTTAATCAATAGCAGCCAAGAAATTTTTGTCGAAAGAAAAGGCAAATTGGAAAGGGTGCCTGCGCGCTTTGTTGATGAGGACAACCTGCGGGCGGCGGTGAATAGCATTGCGCAAAGTGTGGGTCGAAGAATCACTGATGAGGAGCCTCGTCTGGATGCCCGCCTTCCTGATGGATCAAGGATTGCCGTGGTCATTCCCCCCTGCTCGTTAAAAGGGACGACGGTCAGCATCCGAAAATTTACCAACAATAAAATTTCTTTTGGCGACTATATTAAGCTGGGTGCAATTACCGAAGATGGGGCTCGTTTTCTTGATGTCTGTATGTTTCTCGGGAAAAACATTATCGTGAGCGGTGGAACAGGTTCTGGGAAGACCACTTTGTTGAGTCTTCTCGCTTCAAGAATTCCCCAGGGACAACGACTGATCGTGATTGAAGACTCTAGCGAATTGCAAATCGAGTATGATCATGTGGTCCGTTTCGAAACTCGTCAGGCGAATGCCCTAGGCAAGTGGGAAGTGACCATGAAGGACTTATTGAAATCCTCGTTGCGTCTACGTCCTGATCGCATCATCGTCGGTGAGGTCAGATCGTCCGAAGCCCTCGAATTGATCAATGCCATGAATACCGGTCACAAGGGTTGCCTTGGAACGATTCACGCGAATACTCCCGAAGATGCCATCGTCCGACTCGAAGCTTTGGCGCAGGGTGGGGATGGTAAGATCAGCGAAAAAGCTCTACGATCCCAGGTCAGCTCAGCTGTTGAAATGTTTATTCAAGTGACTCGTTACCCTGATGGCAGTCGGCGAATTTCTCATATCAGTGAGGTGCGTGGTTTCCATCCCGATGGCAGTTACGAAGTGGTTCCTATTTTTCAAATGGCACGAATGAGACGACGGGCCGACGGAACCCTGGAGGGTCACATCGAACCCACTGGAGAAATCCCTTCGTTCATGGAAGAAATCATCGACAATAATCTGCCCTTTCCTCAAACTAAATTTGTTAAAAAAGCGGGATGACGTGGGATCAGGTTATTTTCTTTCAACCAGATTGGGTTGAAAACTTTGGACTGATATCTCAGGGCGCTATCACAAAGAATAGTGACGATCACTCGCTTTCGGCCATCGGCGGTTTTGGGACTGGCCAAGGCAAGCCGAGTGGCGGCAACTACATTCAGCGCCGCCGAAGTGCCTACTAAGAGGCCCTCGTATTTGGCCAAATAGTAGAGCATCTCAATCATCTCTTGATCGGTGACTTGAAGGGCATCATCGATTTTGGCCTCGAGAAAATTTGCTGTGAGGCGCATAATGCCGATGCCTTCGGTGATTGAGGATCCACTTGCTGCCAGCTTGCCGCCTTTCAAATAAGCATAAAGACCCGAACCGAAGGGATCTGCCAAAGTCACGCGAATCAGAGGATCTTGCTCCTTTAAAAATCGCGAAACCCCG
>CAZBZW010000119.1:0-2307 GCA_964496535.1 uncultured Candidatus Peribacteria bacterium | reverse complement strand
TTTGCGATGATCCATACGAGTCGACTCAAGCAAAGTAATGATCTTCGCCAAGGCTCGACGCTGCGCCGATGAAGGCGCACCGGTGAGGTCATTCACCAAGGCTTGGTCAACTGCATTGAGCATGCTGATATCGACGATCTTGAAATTACGCAGGCCTCACAGATTTGCGAATCTGCTCAAGCACATCTTTTGCGGAGGCTGGAATCGGCGTGCCTTCAAAAGATCAGGTGCACATTTTTGTGGCTCAATTGGGCGACGATGCAAAACGAAAATCTCTGCGTTTGATCGATACCTTGCGTGATCGCGGGGTGCGCACTGTGGGCGCTCTGGGCAAAGGCAGTATGAAAGCTCAAATGAAATTGGCTGACAAATTCGCGGTGCCTTACACCTTGATTTTGGGCATCACCGAAGTGCGCGATGGCACCATCATCATTCGAGACATGGCGAAAGGCCAACAACGACACGTGGCCATGAGCGACGTGGTCGATGAGGTTGTGAAATTGGTGGGTGAAGAGAATTTAGATCGCTATTCTCCCGGAGAAATTGTAACCTAACGAACCACTGCAAAGTGCCTCAAAGGCAGAAGCGGAACAGATCTCATGCATGATTCGTTCTGTTCTTTTCTTTGTTGCGCCTTTTTCGGCACTTTGCAGTGGTCGAGAGGATGGATTTCGAGTATTTTAGGATTGTATGAAACTCCGCCTCCTCCCGCCCACACTCATTCTCGGTCTCATTCTTCCTCTTCAAGCGTGGGCGGCGTTCAGTGATGTGCCCAATTTGAATCCGCACCAAGCGGCGATTGAATCGCTCACGGCGGCGGGTGTTTTGGCAGGTTATCCCGACGGCAGTTTCAAGCCCGATCAAGATGTGAACCGCGCCGAGGCTCTGAAGATTATTTTAGTAGGACTCGGAATTGATACGACTGCGAGTGAAGGTTCGAATTTTTCAGACGTGAAATCGAGTGATTGGTTTTACCCTTATGTGGCGACCGGTGTGCAATTGGGCATCGTGAAGGGTTACGACGATGGCACGTTCAAACCTCAACAAACCGTCAATCGTGCTGAAGCTACAAAAATGGCGCTCTTGGCGGCGGAACGCAGCTTGAATCGGCCGAGTGAAAATCCCTTCCCTGATGTTTCGACCGATGCTTGGTTTGCCAGCGTGGCGCTCGAGGCCAAAACCATGAATATTGTGCCCCCTCAACTGGACGGCGATTGGCACCCTGAAACCTCACTCAGCCGCGGCAAATTGGCCGAGTTGGTCTATCGACTTCGCGACGTGAAGGCTTCGGGCAATGCATTTGAAGAATCCAAAAACTGGTTGGTGAAAGATTTTCCCACTGTAGATTTGCGCATGAAAGTGCCTTTTGGCTGGAATATGAAAAATGAAGGGGTGGGTGCAGTTTGGCTCTTGGATAGCGAAAATTCTCAGTTCAGTTTGCTGTCGCCTTACCCCAATGGCGGAACTTTATTGATGACACGTTTTTCAAATTCAGAGGGCTTGAGTCAAAAAGCCATGTTCAACAGTCTGCACGCCAGCCTTGCTGACTTCACTGAAGAAGTGACCGTGAACGGTCTGCCTGCGATTCGTGTGCGCTCGTCGGACCCTAAAATTTATCGAGAATGGTATGTCTACTTGCCCAACAGTCGACTGGTGCATTTCGAAGCGTTGCGAGGTAAGGGGGCTTACTCTCCTTACTTGGAATCAGCGATGGACTCGGTTGTGAATAGCATTGAATTCAAGGTGGCCGCGAGTGGCCTTTCGAACGAAGAAGCCTTGGAGGCCTTGCGCAGTGCGGTTCAAGTGGATGGCTCAGGAACGGAGGCAAAATCGTTGATCACCGATTGGACGCTGATTGAAACCGATGCCATTGGAGTGGGCACGGGCCCTGTGGATTATTTCTACTCCCCTGCGCTCAATGTGACGATCAAGTTCGAACGACATTTCGACGTGATTTTAGATCTGCGCGAAGGTCAGACTTCGGCTTTTTAACCTTCTATTTATGAAAAAATTGCTCTTATTCGTGGGAATTTTGAGTCTGATGGGATGCACCCCTGTGGCGAATCCTGATGACAGTTCTAGTTTGCTCAATGAACTCACCAAAGAACCTGATTCGGGCATGACGAACGAACGTCCCAGCGCGAATCCTCTTGAAGAAAATGCAGAGGCAAGCTATGAATACAGCCCGACAGAATCACCTGTAATTGAAGAATAATTATGGCTCGACACAGTCACTTTCACAACATTCAAAAGCAAAAGAACGCGCTTGATGCGGTGCGCGGCAAAGTGTTCACGGTACACGCCAAA
>CAZBZW010000118.1:0-2338 GCA_964496535.1 uncultured Candidatus Peribacteria bacterium | reverse complement strand
AGAACAGGCGCTCATCATGAGAACCAAGGACGAAACGGCGAGAATTTTTTTCATAAAAAAAGTTAGATACCTATTATAACGATCTTAGTAGAAAAAGGTGACGAAATCTTCCAGCGATTGCTAACTCCGTACGCACCTAATTAAAAGCCTCAAAAATAGAATTTCATTCTGTTTTTGAGTTGGTGGGCGATAATGGATTCGAACCATCGACCTCCACAATGTCAATGTGGCGCTCTAACCAACTGAGCTAACCGCCCGTAATGAGAACGGAAGACGCTATCGTCCCCGTAAATGTGCGCGAATCCTACTGGATGATCGCAATTCCTGCAAGAGGACCGTCCGGAACCGTGGACCGTTCCGCCTCCAGCTGTCTCAAAATTTCATCCTGCAAAAGGTCTCCACTGGCACTCCATAAAATCTCAGCCACGCGTGCGCTCACCAAGGCTGTGGCTTGCGAAGTTCCGCTTTTAAAGCCATAAACTCCACCCGGAAGCGACGACTTGATCAGGTAGCCATCGGCCGCCACATCGACCCAATCGCCATAGTTTGATTTGGGCATTTTTTCACCGTCGGCATCCACCGCCGCCACTGCAAACGATTCAGGGTAGGTCGCCGGATAAAATCCAAAAGAATTGTTGTTATTGCCCGCCGCTGCGACCACCACCACACCGTCTTTGTAAGCGTCTTCCAGCATGCGCTCAAGGCTGGCCGACTCGGAGTAAAGCCCAAAACTCATATTGATGATATCCGCTCCATCTTCCGTTGCGTGGCGAAAGGCTCTCAGCACATTCGATAGACGGCCGCCGTCTGCCCCCACAATTTTATAAGGAGCGATCACCGCATGAGGACTGTTTTGGGCGACGATTCCAGCGATGTGAGTTCCATGGCCCACTTCATCGGAAGGATCATCGTTCACTTCATTCACCAAGGGGCGAATCGAACGACCTTCAAACAGAGGATGTTCCGGATCAATTCCACTGTCGATCACGGCCACCACCACATCTTTTTCAGAGGCGAGAACCGGTTCGTCCGAAGTTTCTTCAGACAATTGCACGCTGGGCTCCACTCGATCAGTCCAGTCATAAACGGGGCCTTGCAGGCTCACATCTTGATCCAACTCCACAGTTTCAAATTCAGGAATGGCTTCTTGGTATGCAGACGCCAAACCATTCAGCGCATCGGCATTCAGCGCCTTTTGAGGTCTCAGCACTACAAAATCAGCATTCGGACCGCGCAATCGCACAACCAAACCTTGATTGTCGAGCGCGCTTTCAGGTTCAAACGAATTGGCCTGCAAAAGCTCACTGCTCACTGCAGGTGAGCGAACCATCCAGGGGTCCACTGCAATGTCATTTTCAAAATTCAATTCTTGAAGTGCCTTCAACGAGTCAGCTGAAAGCGAAATTCCTTGCGAGGCGCGGGTGGCCCAAGCCACTGAAACCAGAAGGGCAAGTCCCACAAGCACAAAGGTGTAAAAACGACGCATAAAGTGGAGAGTTGAGCTCATTTTAAGACAATTCCCGCAAAAAGACTAGACAAAGTCGACAGGATGATATATAAATACCCTCCTTCCTTGACATGTTGTCAAATTTGCAAGGAAGCAAAAACATTACTTACGGTTGAAGAGGGCTCTTAAGTGGCGTGGAGGGGGCCCTCTTTTTTTATTGTCTTTCTGCCGCAATTCATTGTATAATCTCACTATATGAGTGACGACAATCAATACGTAGGTGGCTTTGCCTTCGGAGGTGCCTCGCAAGGCGCCCAACCCGTTCCTCCGGTTCAACAAGTTCAACCGGTGGCTCAGCCTCAGCCCCAAGCTCAAACACCCACTCCTCCACCTGCCACACCCGCACCACAAGCGCCGATGGCTGATTTTGCTGATGACTTTGGAGCGCCCACTGAACCGGCAGGTGATCCAAATTATAAATTCGGTTCCGGAATGGGCGCAGGGTGGACCACCACCGTCAAAATTCCGGCTCACACGTTGAAATTTGACGAAAACTATTTCCTAAACCTGTTGGCAGGTTCGATCTCGCTCAGTAAAGACGAGAAATTGCGCATCATTGAATCGGTGCCCAAATTGCGCCAAGAACAAGTCGATGAGCTCATTCGTATTTTTGAAGAAGAACGCAGCAAGTTCTTGGAGTTGTCGGTCAAACACTCGACTCAACTCAAGAAACTCGAAGCTGAACACGCCGCCGACTGGAAGGACATCGAACTTCATTTCAGATCTCAGCAAACGGCCCAGCAAGATCAAAGCCAGGCAGATGAGATTAGAAAGCAGTTGGGACTTTAGTTTTCAAGATGACTTCTGAATGGAGACTCATGCGAAATATCA
>CAZBZW010000117.1:0-2415 GCA_964496535.1 uncultured Candidatus Peribacteria bacterium | reverse complement strand
ATTTACCGTTGCCCTTGCGGCGGGTTTTGGGCGTGGGCACTTCGCGGCGGCCACTCAAATACATTCCGGTCACTGAATCTTCAACCTGCATGACTTCTTGCGGCGTTCCGGCGGCAATCACCTGACCTCCCAATTTCCCAGCACCCGGACCGATATCTAAAATGTAGTCGGCGGCCATGATGGTGTCGACATCGTGCTCCACTACAATCACGGTGTTGCCAATGTCACGCAGAGTGATGAGTGTTTGAATGAGTTTTTCGTTGTCGTTTTGATGCAACCCAATCGAGGGTTCGTCGAGCACGTAGAGCACTCCTACGAGTTGAGATCCGATTTGCGTGGCCAAGCGAATGCGCTGGGCCTCCCCCCCTGAAAGCGTGTTGGCACTGCGATCGAGTGTGAGGTAGCTCACTCCCACATGTGTGAGGAATTTGAGGCGAGAGCTGATTTCGCGAGCGATGGGTTCTGAGATTTTCTTTTGAGCTTCTGAAGGCTTGAGTTCATTCACAAATGTTTGTGCCGAAGCGATTGACATCGAAGTGACGTCAGCGATGGATTTGCCTTCGATGAGTACGGCTAGAATTTCGGGCTTGAGGCGTTTTCCGTGACACGATGGGCAGGGCAAAATCTGCATGAAGTGTTCACTGTTGCGGTGCATGTAATCAGACTCGGTTTCTAGGTAACGACGCTCCAAGTTGGGCACAACCCCTTCGTAACGAGTGTTGAATTCACCAGTGCTTCCACCATCGGCTGAGGTCATTTTGACTCGATATTTTTGTTCGCCGGTTCCATGCAATACGAGCTTGAGTGCGTTTTCTGAAAGTTCTGAAACGGGCACATCGACTGAAAAGTGGTGGGCCTTAGAAACGGCGTCGAGAATTTTCCCGTACCAAGACACATGCGTGTTGGTCGCGGACCAAGGCAAGATCGCACCCTCCGACAAACTGAGGCGTTTGTTGGGCAATACGAGTTCAGGATCAATTTCGAGACGACTTCCCAAGCCGTGACAGGTTTCGCAGGCACCGTGCGGACTGTTGAATGAAAAATTGCGAGGCTCGATTTCAGTCAAAAAGACTTCCGGATGATTTTCACACGAGAAATGTTCTGAGAATTTTTGAAGCTGTCCGCTGTCAGCATCCAAAAGCAATAAAAGCCCTTCGCCGTGACGCAGAGTGGTTTCGACGGAATCGGAAAGGCGTGAAGCTTCGGGGTTGGGCACTTCGACCTTTTCTCCGTTCGATAATTCTTTGAAGCTGGGGCTGTAATCTTTGACGACCAAACGATCGACCACAATTTCAATGCTGTGATTCTTGTTTTTGTCGAGTGCGGGCACTTCGGCAATGGTGTGAATTTCACCGTCCACACGCACACGCACGAACCCATCTTTTTTCACTTTTTCAAGCACGGCGGAATGCTCTCCTTTTCGGCCTTGAACAACCGGTGCCAAGAGCATGATTTTTTTACCCTCAGGCATGGTCTTGATATGCTCCACAATTTGACTGGCGGTTTGGCGTACGATCGGCGTCATGCATTTGGGGCAGTGTGGCGTTCCGAGACGTGCAAACAAAAGACGCAAGTGGTCGTAAATTTCGGTAATGGTTCCCACCGTGGAACGGGGGTTTCGAGGTGCGGTTTTTTGGTCGATCGAAATCGCAGGCGAAAGCCCTTCAATCGACTCGACATCGGGCTTTTCCATCACTCCTAAAAACTGGCGGGCGTAGGTCGAAAGAGATTCGACGTAGCGGCGTTGACCTTCGGCATAAATGGTATCGAACGCGAGCGTCGATTTTCCGGAACCCGAGAGTCCGGTGATGACGGTGAGTTTGTCGCGTGGAATTTCAACTGAAATATTCTTGAGATTGTGCATCTTCGCACCTTTCACGATGATTTTGTCGGCGGACATAGAAAAAGAGCTTAAGGTGACGGCTAGCTTATCAGGTTTTCTCTTGTTTTGGAAGAGGGAAAGTTTAGACTTTTTTGAATCGTGGCAAAGTCCTCCAGAACCGTTGATGCAGATGAGCCGCAGAGTTTTCGCCCACCAAATAACCATACATTTTCATGTTTTCTTTTTGTTTGAAGAGACGGTCGAGTTGCGAATAGCCAATCACCAAGAATGGCACGAGGAAGAATGTGAGGTTCATCTCGAGTAAAATGTTGAATAGAGCGTGCAGGCTCACGGCCCAAATCAAGCCTTCGGTCTGTTTTTCAACGGCAAAGATGCGCTGGCTTTTAAAGTGGATGATTCGGTGAAAAAACTGCTTCACGGGTCCACGTTTTTGACGCTGTTCTTCAGCCCAAATGGGCTCGGCAAAATAAGCAATTCCGTAGTAATAACCATAGATTCCCGAGAATAAAATATGCGCGAAGGTTGAGAAAATTCCGCGGAATGCAAATGAGGCGAGCAGAACTGCGTGACCT
>CAZBZW010000116.1:846-2470 GCA_964496535.1 uncultured Candidatus Peribacteria bacterium | reverse complement strand
CGCCTCAACGGCCACTTTTACAGATTCACTGTCGCCTTCCAAAATCAATTCCAGCTCTTCATTCGCCTTCACCCGATGTTGTATCAATTTTTTGTTCATGCAATCATGCAGTGATAAATTATCCGACACTATCCTCCATTTCCATCTCAATCAGACGATTCATTTCCACCGCATATTCCAGCGGAAGTTCCCGCACAATCGGATCAATAAACCCATTCACAATCATGGCCATCGCCGCCTCTTCTGACAAACCACGCGAGCGCAAATAAAACAGCAGCTCTTCTGAAATCTGGCCCACGCTCGCCTCGTGACCAATGCTCACATCGTCTTCCATGATGCGCATGAGCGGGTGAGTGTCACTGACCGACGTCGCATCGAGAATCAAACTGTCGCACTTCACCAGCGCCTTCGAGCCGGTCGCCCCTTTATTGACCTGCAACAATCCGCGGTAAATATTCACTCCGCCATTTTTCGAAATGCTTTTCGAAATGACCGACGAACTGGTATCCGGAGCGGCATGAATCACTTTCGCACCCGTGTCTTGAATTTGACCTTTGTTGGCGAAGGCGACTCCGTAGTGATCGGCCCGCGCCCCGCGCCCCTTTAAAATAGAACAGGGGTAGAGCATGGTGCGGCCACTGCCGAGATTTCCACCCACCCATTCCATCGTGGCATTTTCTTCAACGAGAGCCCGCTTCGTATTCAAGTTGTAGGTGTCGGGAGACCAGTTTTCCACACTCGAGTAACGGAATTTCGCACCCGGCTTCACAAAAACCTCCACGCAACCCGCATGCAGTGAGGCCGAACCATATTTTGGAGCACTGCAACCCTCGATGTAATGCGCCGATGCGCCCGACTCGACAATGATCAGCGTGTGTTCAAATTGACCCATCGACTGGGCGTTCATGCGGAAGTAAGCCTGCAGGGGAGCCGTCACCTCGACGCCTTCGGGAATGTACAAAAAGGTTCCACCGGACCACACCGCGCCATGAAGCGCTGCAAATTTGTGATCGTGCGGTGGCACACAAGTCATGAAATATTTTTTCACCAACGCTTCATGCTTCTGTAGGGCCATGTCCATATCTTCAAAAATCACACCCTTGGCCTCCCACTCTTCTTTGAGTTTGTGATAAGCATTGAGCGAGTCGTATTGTGCGCCCGTACCCGCCAAAACCTTGCGCTCGGCCTCGGGAATTCCCAGGCGTTCAAAGGTTTTTTTGATGTCGTCGGGAACGTCCTTCCAATCGGTCGAATAGCCTTTGAGTTCAGACGGGGCCGCATAATAAATGATCTCATCAAAATTGAGCACTTCCAGCGGAACACCCCAAGTGGGCAGAGGCATTTTCAAAAAACTCGCCAGCGCTTTCAGACGAAGTTGCAGCATCCAATCCGGCTCTTTTTTATCACTCGAAATGCGTCGAACAAGGGCTTCGCTCAGACCTTTTTCAGCGATTTGAGCGTAACCTTGGGCATTGGCCGAATCAAAGGTGCTTCGGTCGAGATCCTGCAGGTAATCGAGCGCGGTCATAAAATGTTGAGGGATGAAGGTGCGAACGAGTCGTAACCTTGTTCTTCTACTTGTTGGGCGATTTCAGCGCCTCCACTGTCGACGATCAGTCCGCGC
>CAZBZW010000116.1:0-836 GCA_964496535.1 uncultured Candidatus Peribacteria bacterium | reverse complement strand
GACAATCATCCCCTTCATCATCACATGAATATGGTCGGGTTTGAACAGCGAGAGCAGGCGAGGGTTGTGCGTGATGAACAGGTACGATTGATCAGATTTTTTCTGCTCCATCAAAATTTGAGTGAGTTTGGCAAGCGCATCCACATCGAGACCTGAATCCACTTCGTCAAAGACCGCCAATTTGGGGCTCAGCAAGAGCACTCGAGCAATTTCAGATTTCTTTTTCTCACCTCCCGAAAAGCCGTGGTGTGTGTCACGACTCAAAAAAGTCGAGGGCAATCCCACCGTTTTCAAAAGTTCTTGGGCCTCTTTTTTGAATTTATGCAAAGGGGCGGTCGTGCCGACTTGCGCATGATGGATCGCTCGCAAATAACTGCTGTAAGCGACTCCGGGCACTTCACGCGGAGTTTGAAAACTCACGAAGAGTCCCGCTTTCGCACGTTCTTCCGGTGCCATTTCCAGCAAATTTTGATCTTCAAATTCCACCGAGCCACCTGTCACGTCATAGCGAGGATGCCCAGAAAGCGCCAAAGTTAGGGTGCTTTTCCCACTTCCATTGGGCCCCATGAGTACGTGAATTTCTCCATCGGGCACCACGAGCGAGACTCCTTTGAGGATCTCTTGCCCGGCCACCGCCACTTTCAGGTTTTGAATCGTGAGCATCGAATCTGTTTACTTGAGCCGGAACACTAGCAAACTTACCTGAAAATTTCCAGTCGAATCGGTTGAATTTGATTTCACGTCGCTCTAAAGTGATCGCACACTCAGCAGCTTTTCTCACTGCGGGCCCGTAGCTCAGTTGGTTAGAGCAGGAGGCTCATAACTTCTTGGTCGCT
>CAZBZW010000115.1:0-2477 GCA_964496535.1 uncultured Candidatus Peribacteria bacterium | reverse complement strand
TATTCTGACCCTGAATGGATCGAACTCTACAACCCTCACGGCGAAACTCTCAATTTGAACGGCTTGAGTCTTGATGATGAAGACGGTGGCAGTCACCCCTTTGCTCTCACGGGTCAAATTCCCGCCGAAAGCTACAAGGTTTTTTATTCGGACGAAACGCACATCACTCTCAATAACAGCACCGACCATGTAAGACTTCTAGGCGCTCAATCTGAAATCTTATGGGATTACAGTTATGACAAAGTCACCGAAGGGAAAAGTCACGTTTTACAAGCAGGCGGTCTAGTGCAAACCGATCACCCCACCCCGGGCGAAGAAAACGAACTCGCCCAAGCGACCCCAGAAGAAACAGATGACAAAACTACGGCCACGCTCGACCCAACTCAAAATGGAGATCTTTCAGAAGACATCGAGTTGACCGAAGTGCTTCCCAACCCCGAAGGTTCCGATGCCGACGGCGAGTGGATCGAGCTGACCAATGGAGGTGACGAAACTGTGAATCTGGGCAATTGGATCATCGATGATGGTGCGGGCGGCTCAAAGCCCTTCATCATTCCCGCCGGAACCACCATCAAACCTGGAGAAACTCTCGTCTTCCCTCGTTCAACCAGCAAAATCAGTCTGGGCAATAGTGAAGAAACTCTCAATTTGATCGATTGGAACGGCGAAACTCAAGATGAAGTGCATTACGAAAACGCAGTCGAAAATGAGTCTTATGCCAAAATTCAGACGAAAGAGATGAGTGGACTGCAAGCTTCAACCCCCGGACTGGGTCCAAAGGCGACCACAACTTGGCAGTGGCTCACACCCAGCCCGGGGCTCATCAATCCAAATGCATGGCTCATTCAGGGTGAGGTGCAGTCTTACGAGAATGGCACGCTCGTACTCGCAAAAAACGGCCAAGAATGGACGGTGCAAATGACTCCCAGCTCTGAAGACGCTTTGCTCTATCAAAAAGGCAATCAACTCGAGGTTCAAGCCATCGAATCGTCCGGCATCTACATGGGAATCACAGCCAAATTGATCTCAAGCGCACCCAAGGCCGAGGAGAGCAATGCACCCAAAATTCCTTGGTTCGGGCTCCTCTTCGCCACCGGCGGCCTCGGCTACCTCTTCAACGAATGGCGCAAAAACAAAGTGAAAATGAACCTCTCTCCCATTCTCAAATTCAGTTGATTTTTAAGATAGGATTTTTAATATGAAGATGCTTATGCTAATCTAAAAGGCCCAACCCATTCTATGAGGAACCTGGAAGATAGAAATCACGAAGACAACCCAACGGAAATCGGCAAAAAAATGAACCGTGGAGAAAGCGCGCGTGGTTTGACCGATACCGTGAGAGATGAGGCGAAACGCGATGAGCTTAAAGAGGGCCTTAAAGATTTCAACGAAGAGACCGGAATCGACGTTTCAGGCTGGGTAAAAAAATTGGATGAAGCAAAAAGTGACTCTGAAATTCGAGAAATCGAAACCAAAATGAAGAAAGTGGCCAGCAAGTGGTACACCATGCAACTTAAAAAATCCGGCGCTTATGAGGCTGATGATCATCGTTCAGCCGCTCGTGAAAATAAGGAGCTTAAGGAGCACATCGAATATTTTGAATCACTTAAATTGACTGGGCACAGAGGAATGATGTTTTCCATAGGAAGTTTTGAAAAGGACATCGAGTATCGAATAAAGTTCAAAAAAGAACTGAACAAGCAGAGCAAATGGGTGAAAGAAGAGTACTACCGTCGCCTCAATGCGCTCGACACCTCGGGAAATGCACGAGAATTGCTCAACGACATTCTAAAAAACATCGAAGGCCTCGAGAAAGCACCTTCTGCACTTCAATACGAATTCAAGAAAAAACAAGAAAAAGCAAAAGCCGGTACCGACACCAAAGAACTGCGAAAGGAGATACAAAGCAGTTACGAAAAAGTGAAAGGGGCTTACCAAGGCCAAATTTTGGCCAACATGAACTATTTCGGAGGCAAAGAAATTGTCACTCCTGCCGGAAAAATGCCTGAAGCTGCTTGGGAATTCATTGAGTGGTTCGACGAGCTCGACAACTTTGCCAAAATGGAAGATGCACTCAAAAAACTTCCAAAACTGATCGCAGAACGAAAGCGTCTTTATGATCGACGCGATGAAGTTCTCGAGCATGCGCCCAAAAAAGACCAAGATAAGCTACGCATCAAAACGAACCTGATGCGTCGACATGAACTTGAAGCTTACCTCGACGATCTCGAGGTGAACGTGCGCAACAACAACATCCACACCGCGGAGTACCAGGCAACATTGATGACCGAAAAGGAATCGGGCTTCCCACTCTTCCAACGCTTGGAGCAAAAACTCATGCTGAAACGCTTCAAGCTCTGGCCGCTCGAAGATCAAGAAGCACGCCTGGCCGACCTTGATCGAACCGCCAACGAACGCCGCCGTCTGGTTCAGGACTTTTTGAGGCTTCCAAAGCACATTCAAAACGAACACTTTGA
>CAZBZW010000114.1:0-2487 GCA_964496535.1 uncultured Candidatus Peribacteria bacterium | reverse complement strand
GAAGCGCAAGCCGACAGGCCTCAAAAAAAAGCTCACACCCGTTGTGAACGAAGCCCTCGCAAAAAAAGCAGCCATCCTCAAATTGGCTCAACAAAAAGGCACGCCCTTCTACCTGTTTGACCCCAAAGCACTCGATCACAGCGTCGACACTTTTCTCAAAGCATTCTCAAAACATTTAAATGGACGACCTTATTACGCCGTCAAATCCAACTATCACCCGCTCATTCTAAAACGTGTGGTTCAGAAAGGAATGGGTCTTGACGTGTCCAGCGGCCGTGAATTGAAATTGGCCATTCAGGCGAAAGCCAAATTCATCGTTTTTTCAGGTCCCGGAAAGACCAATGAAGAGCTCAGCCTCGCCCTGAAGCACCGCGACAAGGTCATCATCCACGTCGACAACTTTAACGAACTGAAACGCCTCGGGGCCCTCACCAATAAAGCCAAGCAAAAAATTCAAATCGGCGTGCGCTTTTTCACGCCCTATCACCTTGGGAACAAATTCGGAATTCCACTCGAAGATATCCGTGAATTTTGGACTGAAGCCAAAAAATATCCTTATCTGCAATTGCGTGGCCTGCAATCGCATTTCAGTTGGAGCAAGGACTCTGAAAAATATGGCAAAATGCTCAAACTACTGGCCGACCATCTTAAAAAATACTTCAAACCTGAAGAGTGGGATGAAATTCACTTTATCGATCTTGGGGGAGGTTATTACCCAAAAGACGTCGACGGATTTTACCCATGGACGGGCCGTTACCCATCTCACCCCACCGCCGCCACTTTCGCCAAAATGGCCAATGCCGAACTGGGGGCGAAAACTGAATTCACTGAACCTTACTACATCACCGACTCTAAAACTCCTGAGCAGTACGCCAAATTGATCGGCGGGGTGGTCAAAAAAAATCTCAAGTTCCTCAAAAATTGCACTTATTATGCTGAGCCCGGCCGCATGATCTGCACTCCTGCCATGCACATTGTGGTGAGCATCGTCGACATTAAAAAGTTTTCAGTGGGCATCACCGATGGAGGGCTCAACGCCATGGGCTGGGAATTCGGCGAGTACTTCTATATGCCCATCGTCAACCTCACACATCCCTCCAAAAAAGAAATTCCATTCACACTTTTTGGCTCACTCTGCACTCCGCGCGACGTTTGGGGCTATCATTGTTTCGCAAGCGCCATGGAAAGCAACGATGTTTTGGTCATCCCAAACCAAGGGGCGTATCGCTACACCCTGGCTCAGGAATTCATCAAAGATATTCCGCCGGTCTATTCTCTTTAAGAGTTGAGACAGAGCAGAGTGGCACTTTGAATGCCCAGTTCGAGCAATTGTTTGGCCACCACTTCTTTAGGAGTTTTTTCGTCGAACACGAGCGCACCGTTGAATCGGTACACGCCATCTTTGTGTGACAGCGAGGCGATGTTTAACAGTTGTTCGGGGGTTCCCAATTTTGAAATGGGCAGAATTTTAGCCCGGAATTCAGATTCGTCGCCCTTAAACATTCCGGTGAAGCCGAGTAATGATTTTTCGATTTGCTTGTTGCGCACTTGGCACACGAACACAAAGGTCGCCGTCATGCGGAAGTTGGGGTCGATGAAGTAAAATTCACCATTTTCAGTTACCAACACATCGAGACCTCCCACACCGTACCAACCTTTGGCACGAACCTTGGGCAAAATGTCTTCCTTGAGCAGTTTGAAGACCTCTTTCAGTTCGGGTCGATCGAAGTTGGGCGTCACCATTCCTCCTAAAAATTCTCCACATTTCCCAATCACTTGCTCGTTGAAACCGATGATGTCGATTTCTTTACTCGAGTCTGCAGGAATTCCAAATTGAATGCAGAAATTATGAGTGGAGTGAATGAACTGATACACAATCACATGGCCTTCTAAATTTCCGAAGGCTTCTTTGGCTTGCACAAGATCTTCAGGGGTGTGGCAAATACGCACCCCATCGCCCGCACTCGAAGAAGTCATTTTGACCACGCAAGGTAGGGGAATGTCTTCGGTTCCAGATGAAAACTCTTTTCCGCTGTAAAAATGGCAATATTCAGCGGGCAAGTATTGAGCGGGAATATAGCCTTCCAAATTTTCTTTATCATTGAACCAAACGCTGAGCTCAGGCGGAATGCGATACGAACTTTGCAGATCTTCATCGGTGAAAGGTTGAGCCATCACTAGGGTGCCTTTCAGGTCGAGCGCTTTGAGTGCCGATTTGACCATTTTATTTCGATCTTTGCCCACCACATCTGCAGTCAAAGCCTCAGGCAAAACAACCACCCGACTTTTTTCAAGGGGGGCCACTCCCATTTCAGACAAAAGACTGAGAATTTCAGGAGAATAGACCGATGCCAGCGTGATCACTCGCACATCGGGTCCGGCACACAACAAGGGTCGGCCTGCCACCAATTCTTCTACCCAAGTGGGAACGCCATTAAAAAAGCCCGATTCTTCACCGGCAGGAAACGAGTAGAAGTACAACGTGTC
>CAZBZW010000113.1:0-2522 GCA_964496535.1 uncultured Candidatus Peribacteria bacterium | reverse complement strand
CGTGAGTTTTGGCTGGGACGACAAGCACATGCTTTTAGATGAAGTGAATTTCAATGTGCGCGAAGGAGCAAAAATCACGCTGATGGGCCAAAACGGCGCCGGGAAAAGCACGATTTTAAAGCTGATCACTCAAGATTATAAGCCAAAATATGGGCAAGTGAACGTCTTCCCTGGCTACACAATTGGAACCGCTCACCAAGTGATGCGCGCCGAAGATCGCGAGCTCACCATCGAACAATTCTTTCAAAAGTGCTTTGACGAGAAAAAATATGACATCGGTCGTCGCATCGATGACGTGCTCGAAATTGTGAATTTAAAAGCTCCGCACGATCGACTTGTGAAATCATTTTCGGGCGGACAACAAGCTCGGCTTTTGCTCGCCGCCGCACTCATTCAAGACCCCGATCTTTTATTGCTCGACGAGCCCACGAACAATCTCGATCCCGAAGGAATCGCACACCTGACTTACTTTCTGCAATGTTCACCCAAAACCTGCATCGTTATTTCGCATGATGCGGACTTTTTAAATGCATTCACTGAAGGCGTTTTGTACCTCGATGTGCACACCAAAAAAGTCGAGCAATACGTCGGCGACTACTACGATGTGGTGGAGCAAATCAGCGCACGAATCGAAAAAGAAAACATGAAAAATGCGCGACTCGAAAAAGAAATTCAAATGAACAAAGACCAATCCAACGTCTTCGCCCACAAAGGAGGGAAATTGCGTTTCGTCGCCAAACGAATGCGTGAAAAAGCTGAAGAACTCGAAGAGTCAATGGTGGATGTGCGTCGCGAAGATAAAACCATTCGCCCGTTCACCATTCCCGCTCAACCCGACATGATCGGTCAAATTTTGAGAATCGACAGTTTTGTGACATTCAAAAATCACGTGGAAGTGCCCAAGGAAGCGGATATTTCAATCTATAAAAATCAACATTTACTGCTCTCGGGCCCCAATGGGATCGGGAAAAGCACTCTCTTAGAAAGCATCGCCAACGGCACTGCCAAAGGCTCCAAAATTCAGCCTGGAATCAAGGTGGGTTACTATCGCCAAGACTTCTCAAATCTCGATTTTGAAGACACCGTTTTGAACACACTCAGCGCGGCGAATCGTGAACTTTCAGAGCAAGAAATCCGCACGATGGCGGCCAGTTTTTTGATCACGGGCAACATCGTTCATCGCAAAATCGGAACTCTTTCAGAAGGTCAAAAAGGGCTCGTGGCTTTTGCGCGACTCGTTCTAGAACAGCCTGGACTTCTCATTCTCGACGAGCCGACCAATCACATCAACTTCCGTCATCTTCCTGTCATCGCAAAAGCACTCGATGAATATGAAGGCGCCATGGTGCTTGTTTCGCACGTTTGGGACTTCGTGAATCAAATCCGCATCGACTTTACGCTGGACTTGGACCGATAAAGCGCCTAGTGTGAACTTCTAATAGGTGTAGTTTCAGGTTTTAGCAATAAATTCCTCAAATCAACATTTAGAGGATATTTATTTCTTTACCTTCAAATTATGAAAGGTATCATCAAAAAGCTTTCCGAAAATGGATTCGGATTTATCACAGTAACAGGTCAGAAAGACATTTTCTTTCACGCCAACGATTGCGTTGCCGCTAACTTCAAGGATCTCAAAGAAGGAGACAACGTTTCTTTTGAAACTGCTGAATCCGACAAAGGTCCTAAAGCTATCAAAGTCATGCTCGACTCTGGAGCAGACGACGCCATGGGCGACGAAGCAGAGGAATCCGAAGCGGCTTAGTTTTCAAAACTAAACTGAAAAAGTCCCCGGGGAAGCCTGGGGATTTTTGAAATCCGCACAAGGAGTATACAATAAAATCAAATAACCCCCACCCCATGAACCGACTCGTCCACTTTGAAATTCAGGCCGATGAACCTGAACGCGCGGCACAATTTTACCGAGAAATCTTCGGCTGGAGCATTGAAAAGTACCCAGGCCTCGGTTGGGATTACTGGGGTGTGATGACGGGCGAAAAAGACAGCAAAGAACCTGGAATCAACGGAGGTCTTTTGAAGCGTCCCGTACCCTTGTCCGCCCAGCAATGCGGTAGCAACGCCTTTGTGTGCACCATGGTGGTTGAAGATTACGAAGCCACCGCTGAAAAAATTCTCGCAGCCGGCGGAAAAGTCGCCATGCCCAAATTCGCTCTCGCAAAAATGGCTTGGCAGGGTTACTTTCTCGACACCGAAGGCAACACATTTGGCCTGCATCAACCGGACGAGAACGCAGAATAAATTCCAAGAATCCTTCGACAAGCTGCATGCCCATCTGGCAAGCTAGAGCAACCTTAATTTTCAAAGAATGTCCAAAACTTCCGACCACCGTTGGTTTGCCTTGCTCGTGCTTTGTCTCGGGTCACTCATGACCGTGCTCGACACCACCATTGTGAACGTCGCCCTACCCTCAATTCGCGATGATCTCGAATTCGCACCCTCTGCTCTGGCCTGGGTGATGAACGCCTACATGCTGACTTTTGGTGGATTCTTACTCCTCGGTGGCC
>CAZBZW010000112.1:0-2604 GCA_964496535.1 uncultured Candidatus Peribacteria bacterium | reverse complement strand
CTTGAACCACGAAAGGGTGTTTGTGCGCTACAGAGACAATTTTTTCACCTTTTCCAAGCAAAGAATGGAAGGCAATTTCATCGAGTATCATTGGACGGGGTGGTTTTTTCTGTTAGGCTGTGAGTCCAGTTTAGCCCTTTTTTCACAGAATGAAAATCCACTCCCCGTTTGTTCTTTTTTGGCTTCGTTTTTTAGGCGATGTTGTGATCGTGGTAGCCTTGGTTATCTTTTTTCGAGCCTTTGTATTTTCACCCTTTCATGTCACCGGTTCTTCGATGTGTGACAGCTTCAATAATTATGATGGCGTCTGTTTGACCGGAAAAGGTGAGCAGGTTTTAGTGACACGACATTCCAATTTACAGCGTGGCGATGTGATTGTTTTGCAAGATCCTTATGATATGTCTGAGACGCCCTTTTTAATGAAAGCGATGGGTCTTTCGAACGCTCGTTTTTTAATCAAACGTGTGATTGGTTTGCCGGGTGAAACCGTGCGTATTGCCGACGGAAAAGTTTATCTTCTGAATGGTGAAGATTTTGAAGAATTGCCCGAACCCTATTTGAATGAACGCAATTCCGGCAATACAAACCCTCATCGTTTGGATGCCCAAACCTTTGTGGTGCCTCAAGGTGAATATTTTGTGTTGGGAGATAACCGAACGGTCAGTACCGACTCGAGACGTTGTTTCATGAGCTCCGGTTGTGGAGCGACCGATAGCCCTTACTTGCCTGAAGTGGATGTGGAAGGTGAAGTCAAAGTCGTGACCTTTCCACTCAGTCACTTTCGTTGGATTCACGCGGTGGATTACTCCCTCTAAATCCGAGCTAGTCTTTTTGACTGAAGTAAGCCTCTAAGAGTGTGATTAGAATCACGATCAAAACTCCGTTCCAAAGGCGTAAGAGGCCGAGCACGAGCAGGGCAAGACAAAGCACCGTTCCGAGCGAAAGAATGTAGCCTTGGCGAACTGAAATTGCGAGAGATGAAAGGGGCCATTCTTCTTTCATTCGCCACAGTTTAATAGCGAGTAAAATTCCTGAATAAAGGCTCCCCATTGCCAAAAAAAAGCTGATCATGAACAGGATCAATGCCAGCGTGGTTTGCTCGTAAGGGTTTAATTTAAAGACGATCAAAATTAGAGTGAGCAAGCTCATTAAAAAAATTCCCAACAGAATGCTGACTCTTTTTTTAAAGACGATTTTAAAACGTGGATGATCTTCGGCCATGAGCGTGCTAATCTTTGTTCAATGTCTCACCGAATTCTTTTCTTTTCAAGCTCGAAGTTCGCGATTCCTCTGCTCGATTCTTTTTTGAAAGATGAGCGAGTGGATGAATTGTTTTTAGTGAGCGCACAATCTGCAGATTTCATGAAAACTTGGGCTGAAGCCAATGATGTGCGCTTTGCAGGCAGTCAATCGTTGGCTCACGAGCCTGACTTGATGGCTGAATTGAAGGATTTTGGTGCGGATTTTTTGATCACATTTTCGTTTGGTCAAATTTTGAAACGGGCCGCTTTGGATTTAGCGCGAATGCCGGCTTTGAACATTCATCCTTCGATTTTACCTCAATATCGAGGCCCCGCGCCGATGGTGACCGCGCTTTTGAATGGCGATGTGGAGTCGGGCATCACGTTGATTCAAATGGTTGAGAAAATGGATGCGGGGCCGATTTTGGCTCAAAAGAAATTTACAATTCCTGCAGGCATTCGTTTGCCTGAACTGGAAGATTTGGTGGGTGATTTGGCTGCAGAGTGGGTTCCTGATAGGGTTTTAAATACACCGTGGCCTGAATTTCGCGAGCAAGTGGGTGATGTGACGTTCACTCGAAAAGTGGAACGCGAGGATGCTTGGGTTTCAGCTTCAAAAACGGCCACAGAAATTGAACGCATGTCTCGAGCGTATGATCCGTGGCCGGGTCTTTATGTGTTTTATGGTGAAAAACGTTTGAAACTTTTAAAGGTGAAACTGGCTCCTAAAGATGTGCCTACTGGAGCTTTGACGGTTGAGAATGGCCGTTTATTGCTGGGCACTGCGCAGGGCTCCTTAGAAATTGAGGAGCTTCAGTTGGAGGGCAAACGAGCCATGTCGGCAGCTGATTTTTTACGCGGCAATTCGGTGATGAGCGACGCCAATGCGAGCGCGCTGAGAATGGCTCCTTGAGGCAAACTCACCCAGAAATGATCGAGCATGAAGCCAAATGCGATCGGTAAAATCCATTGTTTTTGAATGGGTTTCTTTTTCAGAACGTGCGCCGCGAGAGCGAGCCACAAAAGACT
Source organism: uncultured Candidatus Peribacteria bacterium (assembly GCA_964496535.1). Lineage (GTDB taxonomy): Bacteria > Patescibacteriota > Gracilibacteria > UBA1369 > 2-02-FULL-48-14 > CAZBZW01. The sequence goes on along the minus strand of CAZBZW010000112.1, from coordinate 334 downwards.
GAAGAATCCCCATTCGGTTACGAAAAGCAGAATGCTATTGTGTACAGGTTGAGCTTCCCACGGAAGGAGCGGCGCTTTGACTTGAGCGAGTTCTTGAAGATAGCGACCCACTCCGGTCCCCCATGGGTTTTGTTTGAGAATTTCAAATGCCCATGGAATGTCGGTGAAACGGCTCCAGGCCTCTAGGTTCCATGTGAATGCGGTTTTGATTGCGATGAACAGGGCGGCGAGAGCAAGCATCGTGCGGTTGAATTTTTGAATAACCATGAGCACGGCCATGCGCGAACCTGAGAGAAAGGCTCCTAAGATGGGCCATTTTGAACTGAGTAGGAGC
>CAZBZW010000111.1:0-2627 GCA_964496535.1 uncultured Candidatus Peribacteria bacterium | reverse complement strand
GACCACTACTATCCGTATCATGATGGGACTCTTGAAACCCGATGCGGGCAAAGCGGCTATCTTTGGGATGGATTGCAACAGGGAAGCGGCTGTAATTGCGAAATCGGTGGGTTATATCCCGTCTGAAAACAGCTATTACAATAATTACACGCTCGGAATGCGCGATTGCTACTTGGTGTTTGGCGGTGGAGACGACGAAAACTGTCTCTACGGTCGCCAGATCAATCGCTCAAAAAATTGTGTCGACTGTCTCGTTGTGAACAGTTGCGAGCATTGCTACGAAGGCATCAGCTCCAGCCAGTGCTATCAATGTTTTTATTTCAAAAATTGCCAAGGATGTTCGTTCTCGATGTTCCTAGAAGACAGCATATCTTGCACAAATTGCATCGCCTGTTTTGGATTGGTGCGCAAAGAATACTGCATTCAAAATCAGTTCGTGGGCAAAGAAAATTACGAAAAATTCGTGGCCGATTTGGGCCCGCTCACCCACAAGAAATTAGCCTACCTTCAAGGTCTTTTGGATGAAGTAAAAGCGCGAAGCCCTCACCGTGCCAGCCAAATTTTCAGCTCTGAAAACTGCACCGGTGACGCACTCTTCAATTCAAAAAATTCACACGACGCCTTCGACAGTTTCGACACCGAAGACAGCGCCTTTTTATTCTTCTCACCCAAGGTCAAAAACAGCATGGATTGCAGTTACAACGCTCCAGGTGGGCTCGAATGGGCTTACGAAATGTGTTCCGCAGTGGGTTCTCACAGTTCCATGTTCGATTATCTTTCTTGGTACAATTCCGAGGTCTCCTACTCGATGGAGTGTCATCACAGCCAAAATCTTTTGGGTTGTGTCGGCCTCAAGCGCCAAAAATATTGCATCCTCAACAAGCAGTATACAAAAGAGGAATACGAAGCGCTCGTGCCTCGCATCATCGAACACATGAAAAAAACAGGTGAATACGGCGAATTTTTTCCGATTCAAACCAGCGCATTTGCCTACAACGAAACGGTGGCTCAAGAGTTTTTCCCGCTCACAAAAGAAGAGGCACTGCGGCAAGGTTTTGACTGGTTCATTGAAGAAAAGCCCGAAAGTTACCAAGGCCCCGTCGTGACCATTCCAGAAACCATTGCAGAAGTATCCGACACCATCACGCAGTCCATTCTCACCTGCGAGGTCACTCAAAAGCTATACAAGATCATTCCGCAAGAACTCGCATTTTACCGAACCATGGGCTTGCCCTTGCCCCGCCGTTCGCCCGACCAACGCCATCTCGACCGCATGGCCCGTCGCAATCCTCGCAAGCTCCACGCACGAGCCTGTGCGAAGTGCCAAGCGCCCATTGAAACCACTTACGCTCCCGATCGTCCCGAAACGGTCTACTGCGAAAAGTGCTATTTGGCCAGCGTCTACTAGCACCTCCATCCTCAGGAGGGCGCTATGCTATTGAAAACAAATTTGATTTATGTCAAAATGTCGGCCTGCTTAAAAATTTTGCCATGACCCGTCTCAACGAACAGCCAGCCAATCCTGAAGATAGAATTTCGATCCCAGTTCCACCTCGCATCTCCACGCCACATCTCAGGGCACTTTTGCTTGCAGCCATGATGGCGGGCGCCTGCGTTGAAGAATCCACAGATACCAGCATCGACTCTGACCCCACAGATACAGTTCCCGAACCCGGCAGTGACGAAGCTCTGGCCTTGCAATCGGTGACCGACTGCAATCCGAACATGGATACAAACGATATGGAGGGACTGGTGACAGTCCAGCTATTAAATTCAGATTACGAGCTAGTTGATGCAGCAGATGAGCTCGGTTTAGGAGCCCAAAAAGGTGCTCAAGGTGCATCTCATGTGGGATTTAACATTTTTCTTACAGGAGTTTTCAATGCACCCTCAGCAACCATCAAAAATATTCCAGGCAAGGTTTGGCTTGAAGATCCTGAAACTGGAGAAATATTAGCGGGCGATGCCGAGCCTGTTTATCAGTACTTTTTCCCCATCAATACAGATGGAGTTGCGCCCGGAACCCTGTTTGGAACTTCTCTCGAAGCCGATAGGTTCGCAGTAGCAATTTTTAAAGATCGAGGCGCTGGACCTTATGAAGTTGCACAAACCTTGCTAGACACGGGCACGCCTGTTGACATGAGGGTTGATCTTCAGGCATGTGGCACGACACTAAGCGCCAATTATTCAGGCCTCACCATTGATCGTTTTGAAACGCCTCAAGAACCCTGAAGGTTCAAGCTTCATCGTTCTCAACCGAGATAAGCATATTAACAAGGCCTTTCCTTTTCAGTAAACTGGCCGCATGGCCCCCTGTAAAAACTGCAATCGCGACTATGAGCCCGAAGCCAAACATGGCTTTCCAGCTTCTGGTCTGTGCGAAGACTGTCGCATTCAACGACGCCTCGCTTTTCGAAATGACTGGAACCTCTATTCTCGCTCCTGCGACCTCTGTCAAAAGACAATGGCCAGCATCTATTCCCCAGACAAAAATCTTAAAGTTTACTGTCAATCCTGTTACTGGAGCGACCAGTGGGACTCCACAACTTATGGTCAGGATTTCGATTTCAGCCGGCCCTTTTTTGAGCAATTCGAAGAAATTTTACATAAAACTCCGCTCCAAAACA
>CAZBZW010000110.1:0-2656 GCA_964496535.1 uncultured Candidatus Peribacteria bacterium | reverse complement strand
TAACAAAAATCGAGCTTCAAATCAAAAGGAAGCTCTAGCGAATTGAGAAAAGGGTCGCCAGCTTGTTTAAAACCATTTGCCGAGGTGCCCCTTTTGGTAACGCCTTTGAGGCCTTTTTAATCTCTTGACCCAATCGTTCATTCTGGCGTCCAGAAACCAAGGTATCAATCACTGCCATGCGATCTGTATCGTCAGATAAAGACTCTAAGACCTCGATAAGGCCTTCCATGTGATGGAAATGCTCCCCCCAAGTTTCACTCAAGGCATCGATCTGGGTGAAAAAATTCCTTTGTATTTCTGAATTTCCCTGTTTCACATCTGGCTTCACCTGCTCCATTTGTGGTGTATTGGGAGTTCCAAAAGCTCTGAATGCGCCCCTTTGAAACCTATCCAAGGCCACGTAGCTAACCCCATGACTCACACTCAAAGCGTCCCATATTTTCCTTGGAAACACTCCTGACCTAAAATCGTTTACAATTTCCCCTCTTCCCTGGGAATCCTGCTCTTGCAAAACAGCCGAAAGGCCCTTTCGCGCATCGCCATCCACTTCTGCGAATGCGCAGTCTATTTTATAGTCAAAGTCAGATCTGTCTTCTCTCTGTAAAGCCTGAGACATTTTTGAAAATTAAATTGCCAGCATCCTAGCTCAAAATCTAATTCTGTCAAGCCTCTCTCTTTGAATCGAGCCAAATTGTGACCGGGCCGTCGTTGATGCTTTCGACAAACATGTGAGCGCCGAAAATGCCTTGGTGCGTGCGCACGCCGCGTTCGCGCAAGGTTTCGGCCATGCGTTCGTAGATCTCTTGAGCTTGAGCGGGCTCCATCGCCGCGAAAAAGTCAGGACGATTGCCGTCGCGCACGTTGGCGCACAGCGTGAATTGCGACACCAGCAAAATTTCGCCGTGATTGTCGCTGACCGAAAACTGCATGCGTTCGTTTTGATCGGGGAAAATCCGCAGTTTGAGAATTTTTTCGGCGATGAATTTGAAATCCGCATCGGTATCGCCTTTTTCGACCCCCAAATACACTAAAAGACCGTGCCCTATTTCAGACACGGTCACTTGATTCACAGTAACTTTCGCTTGAAGGACGCGTTGCAAGACAGCTTTCATGCCGCCCAGCTTAACGCGACTAAGCGTTTTGAGGAAGAGGAGGCATCATCGGATCAGGACCGATGGACATTCCAGGGGTCATGGGTTGAGGACCCATGGGTTGAGGCATTGGGGCCGGCATCGGCTGAGGTTGAGGCATTGGGGCCGGTGCGGGTTGAACCTGAGGAGCGGCCTGTTGTTGAGCCAAAGCTTCTTGACGCTTTTTAAAGTCGTCCATAGCGCCGGCCAAAACTTGCAGGAATGATTCTGCGGTGCGTTGGTTCATGTTCACTCGAGACACCACCTCAATGATGGGCTTGGGAGTGTTGGGCAGAAGATAACCAAAATCCACCACCACTTCGTTGGAATTCACATTCACCGAAACGGCGTTGGAGTAGACTCCTTTTTGAACGTCGTCGGGCACCTTCACTTGAAGGTCTTGTTGGGGGTTGGCGCCGGTTTGTGCGCCTGCTTGTGCGGCTCCTGGAGCGAGATTGTCGTCTGCCATGATTTTAGGGGTTAGAATTTTTAGAATTCATTACAGTATAACATAAAAAAACCGCAAGGTCACCTGTTTTGTGTTCAGAGGATTTTTTGAGAGAATGGGCGCATCTAACCTCCCCCACCATGAAATCCTCCCGTCCTTACGCCGATTACGAAACCGCGTTGGGTTGCATTGCTCTGTTGAGCTCTGCCATCGCCATCCTTGAAATGACCGGAGTGGTTCCTGAAGAAACTTGGGGTTATGCGTGGCCGTTGATGCTCGGTTTGTTGGGTCTGTATATGATTTTTTCGGGAACTTCTGATTCTGCAATGGCGTGTGGATGCGAGGGTTCATGCAACTGCAAAATGGAAACCGGATCGATGCCCATGAGCCTGCCGATGCCTGTAAAGACGATGAAAAAACCCATGGCAAAACCAATGAAAAAAATGGTGGCTCAGGTCGCTAAAAAGAAGACGGCTCGACGCTAGACTTTTCAAGATTGAGTTTTCGGATTGCTTGAATACAGCCTTCGACCGCGCGTCGAAGGCTTTTGAGTTGGAAGAGTTGTTCTTCGAGACGGTTGAGAAGCAAAATGGGGTCGAGAGCAAGAAATAGCTTGCCTTTGGGGGTTGGAGTTGAAGAAATGAGTCCGCGAATCTCGAGAGAGTCTAGAACGGAATAAACGGTGACTCGCTTCATTTGGGCGCGCCGAGCCAAGGTGCTGGCCGGGAGTTCGCCAAAACGGACTAGCGTCAGATAGACGCAAATTTCCTTATCGCTAAAACCGAGCTGTACTAAGACTTCAGGAATCATGGCTTGAAACTTGGCAGTTTTGGGCGAAGCCAAGCGCATTTTGCGCCTTTCATTTGGCTTGTAAAGCAATTGGTGTTTCCAGTAAATGACAACAGTTTGTTGCAGATGGGAAAACGATCGAATTGACAGGTTCGTGGAGCGAGTGAGGTCTACGCAATTTGTGTTTTTATTTTTAAATAGGGGCACTTCATTTTCGCCATGCACGTCAGCATCATCACCCCCTACCCCCTTAAAGCCGAACCTCTGTCTCGCAGCATTCGGCGCGCAA
>CAZBZW010000109.1:0-2719 GCA_964496535.1 uncultured Candidatus Peribacteria bacterium | reverse complement strand
ATTATTATCGCAACAACAGATCAAACGCGCATAACAATAGACCAAATAATGGGGATACTGAAATTAAAAGAAACTGGGGTGCCAAACGGCCTTATTACAAATGGACCCTTTCAAGGGTTCTTCGCACGCAAAGTAGGAAGCCTATTTCTTCTGGGAAGACCCGCCAATAGCGTATGGATGACCACACAAGTTGACATGAACTTTCCGCAAGTTAGAAATATAGAAATGTGGAATGCTGTAAAAGATTATCTGAAGGGTGAACCTTCAAGCGATTTCGAATGGATAGACAGAAGAGAATCGAGAGATATTCAAGGTCTCAGCATTCACGAAATTATTTCAGAAAGACGAGTGGCCGCCTAAAACCCCAACTCCCTCAACTTCGCCTCGTCGACCGGGCCGATGATGGCCAAGGTCTGAGGGCGGCTTAAGAGTTCGCGGGCCAAACGAGCGACGTCGGCTGAAGTCACAGCATCAATTTGAGCGGCCACTTCCGCGTAGGTTTCAGGGTTTTCGTACAAGAGCTCTTTCAGAGCCAAAGTCTGAGCGACTTGCTCTGAATCTTCCAAAGCCAGCGTCAATTTGCCCTTCAAAAATTCCTTCCCTTTGCGAATCTCGGCTTCCGGAATTCCCTCTTCTGCGGCTCGCGCATATTCTTCTTGAATCGCCTTCACCGCCTGCTCGACTTGATTCACGTTCACGCCCGCACGCGTGTAAAAAGTTCCGGCATCCAAATAGTCTTCTAAACCTGTTGAAATGTAGTAACACAGGCCCTTTTCTTCACGCACATTCAGGAACATTCTTGAGCTCATGTTGCCCCCCAAAACCGCCGCCAAAACCTTGGCCGCATAGTAATCTTTATGAAGTGCGGGCAAACCCGGCATTCCCAAAACCAAGTGGGTTTGTTCCGTTTTTTTCACAGTCGCTCGCAAACGATCCTTTCCTCCCAAGCTCGCGTCGTAAGGCTTCATTTCACGACTTGCAGGACGATCTTCCATCTTAAAAAATCGCTCCACCAGCGCCACCACGGCTTCGTGCTCAACGGCACCGGCCACAGAAACCACCATGTTGCGAGGCACATACAACGATTCTTTAAAGTCGACAAATTCATCACGGCTGAGACGCATGATCACTTCTTTCGTACCCACTTCATCCCAACCCAAAGGCTGGTGACCAAACATTGCACGCTCAAAATCCCAAGCGACTTGGTACATGGGCGTATCTTGGTACATATTGAACTCTTCCATGATCACTCCCCGCTCTTTTGCAATTTCGGCATCATCAAATTTCGATGACAACAACATGTCTGAAATCACGTCGATCGCAAGTTCAACATGGCTCGCGGCCAACTTCACATAATAACCCGCATACTCTTTGCTAGTGAACGCATTGAACTCACCGCCCACACCATCAATGGCCTCAGAAACGGCTTTGGCATTAGGATAACGCTGTGCACCCTTGAAAAACATGTGTTCTAAAAAGTGAGCGATTCCATTGATTTCAGGATGCTCCCAGCGCGAACCCGCTTTGGTCAAAACCAAAACAGTCGCCGACTGAGTGCCTTCGATTTTTTCAGTGATCACACGAAGTCCATTTGAAAGAGTGCTTTTTTGAAACATGGTTGTGGGTTAAACTATGAGCTCTCGGAAAATACCGTAAAATGAGCACCCGCGCCATCCAACCTCGAATCGCTATTCTCATGCTGGCCAGTCTGGGCGTCACGGTCCTCATTTTGGTGCGGCTGTTTTATCTGCAAATCATTGCGCACAGCTACTACGAAGAGATTGCTCGTACTGAACGCTACGGAACCACTCGCCTGCCTGCCCGTCGTGGAGAAATTTTGCTTCAAGACAACAAGAGTAACGAATATTACAAAATTGGGACCAATACCACACTCAACATGATTTTTGCCGACCCCATCGGCATTAAAAATCCGCAACTTGTGGCCGACACGCTCGCCCCCCTGCTCTTCGATTTGGAACATGCACAAGAACGCGACAATGACCGCATTGAGAAAGAAACACTGGAAGCTCAAAAGATTGAAAATCCAGAACTGCGTGAGGTGGCCCTCGCTCGAATTCAGCCCAAAAGTGAAGAAGATCTGAGTAAAGAATATCGACAAGAGCTTGAAGATGCGCTCGCCAAACGCACGCGCGATGTCATCTTATTGGCCGAAAAAATCGACCTTCAAACTCAAGAAAAATTGAAGAACCTCAACTTGCAAGGAGTCGAGGTCAATGATCTGGGCGATGTCTATGCCTATCCCTCGCAAATCAGCGATAAAGCAACCACCGCTTCCGCCCTCGCCGAAGCTCTCGATGGCGACGCCAACATTCTCAAAAGCACGCTTGAAGGCAAAAATCACTATGTGGAGCTCAAACACCGACTCGACCCAAAAATTTCAGACCAAATCAAAGAAATTCTAGATGCCGATCGAAAAGATCCCGATGGCAAGGCTGGTCCTAAAGAAGCTCCGCTCGACTTTTTGGGCATTCGACTCAAAGAGGAATACTTTCGCTACTACCCCGAAGAAACCCTTGCCGCACAAGTCTTGGGTTATGTGAATTCAGCGAATGAAGGGCAGTATGGAATCGAAGGCACTTTCAACGACATTTTGCGGGGAAAGGACGGTATTTTCAGCTCTCAAATTGACACCAACAAACGTCAAATCACTATCGGTGATTCAACCATTGAAGAGGCCGAAAACGGAGCCAACATCGTG
>CAZBZW010000108.1:0-2755 GCA_964496535.1 uncultured Candidatus Peribacteria bacterium | reverse complement strand
AGCCTTGATTGAAAAATTGCTCTCATCACACCACGACTATTTTAAGCAAAAAGGCATGGGGCGTGATGTTTTTGTAACTCTGCGTGTTCCTAACATTTGGGAGGAAAAAAGTTTTAAACTCGCTCGCGCTTACATGGGTGTGCTTTCCGCCGCTGAATTTGCAAAATCATATGATTTGCCTGCACCTCCAGTATTGGAATTCATTTTGCCCATGACCAAATCCGCCGATCAACTGTTGCATGTTCAAAAAACCTTCCAAAAAACGGCTCAACTGCATCAAGAAATTTTTAAAGAAAGTGATTTTGGCCAAGGTTACATTCAAATGATTCCACTGTTCGAGAGTGTCGAAGATTTGTCCCACATTGAGCAAGTCTTGCATCCTTATTTAGACGAACATCAGGCTCATTTTGGATTTTTACCCAATCCATTTCGCGTGTTCATTGCGCGTTCTGATCCCGCACTCAATGCAGGCCTGATTCCTGCCGTGCTAGCCAGTCGTCTGGCGTTGCGACAAACCCACCTTACAGCTCTTCAATATGGAATCGAAATCGCTCCGATTATTGGAACGGGTGCCCTCCCATTTCGAGGGGGAATCAACCCCGAAAACATTGAGCAGTCACTCGCTCAATACAAAGGAGCACGAACGCTCACAGTGCAATCCGCCTTTCGTTATGATTATCCTCGTGAAGACGTTGAAAGAGCGCTGGCAACCATTCGAGAAACCTTGAATAAAAATGAACACGTAGAATTTCCAGAAAACGAAGTGGCCACATTGAAAAAATGGATCGAGCGTGGGCAAGTTTTATATCGAGAAACCATTGAAAAAATGGCGCCACTCATCAACGAAATTGCGAGAGAAATTCCACGTCGTCGCGAACGTGTTCAACATGTGGGCCTATTCGGTTACAACCGGGGTGTGGGCGAAGTCACATTGCCCCGAGTGATCACGTTCACCGCCGCTCTTTACTCGCTTGGATTGCCTCCCGAATTCATTGCCACCGGAAGACTGTTGGCAGAAATTGAATCAGCAGGTGAACTTGAACTCATTGAACGGCACTTTTTCACATTGCGGCACGAACTTTCGCACGCTGGCAAATTTTTAAACCGAGAAAATTTAGAATGGCTAAAAGCCGATCAAGCATGGGCTCGCGATTACGAAACAGATGTTCAAAATATCGAACGCATTTTCAAAACTGAAATTGGACCTAAAAAACCACACCATTTTTTACATCGCAATCTTTCCTCCAACATTTTCTTGAAGTGGCGCCAAGGCGAAAGCGCAAAAGACGATGTTGCCGCAGCCGCCGTAGCGAGGAAGAGTTTGGGATGATCGTGCCTTCTATGCGAGAGCCTGTACGACAGGAGTTCGAGCAATGCGCTTACCAATTTGAAGAGGTTTCTTTCGAGCGGCATCACGTGACATCCCAAATTGCGTTCCAATGGCGAGATTACTTAAATCATTTCCGTACCGGGCCTCAATCAAACCTCGGTCTCTTTCGGGTAAGCGATCCACTACACCCTGAACACGAGCGCGAGTATCGGCCAAAATAGCAGATTCCTCAGGGGAAGGGTTTTCATCGGTCATCAAATCACCCCAACGCATCGCACCATCATGACCATTCACAATAGGAGCATCCATGCGATCAGGATTCATAGCCCGTTCCGCACTTCGCACACGTCTCAATTGTTTTGGGGTCAAATCGGCATCGGCCATCAAACGCTCATCAGTCACACCTTCACTCACAGCCGTTAAATGATCAGTAATGCGCTGGACTCGCCTGGCCAAAAACCGAGTCTCTTCAGGAATAGTAATAGGGCCTTTGCACTGCCGCCCAAAATAGCGAGCAATAGCACCCCTAACAATATCTCTGGCAAAAGTTGAAAATCTGAATCCACGCTGAGGATCGAATTCATCAATAGCTTCCAATAGAACAATACTCCCTTCATTGAGAAAATCGTCAAATAAATCAGGCTGAGCTCGAGAAAAACGTTTGGCAAAAAATACAACAAGGCGAAGATGGGCATTAAAAATTTTCTCCTTCGTTGCAATATTTCCATTATCTCTATATTCCTCAAAAAGACGTGCCTCTTCATCCTTAGCTAAACGCTTGGAATTGAATGCGCTACGAAGGTAAGGGGCTAAATCTTTTGTTTCCATATAAAAAATGAATATGTCAAATAATGATTTACCTTTAAAAAAGGCTGATAGCAAGCTAAGATGCAGTCATTATGTTCCGTCCGATCGACCCTAAAACTCAACTCGCCGATATCGAGCACAAGCATCTCGAATTCTGGAAGCAAAAGAAGATTTTTGAAAAATCCGTCGAACAACGAAAAGGCAAAAAGAAATTTGTATTTTTCGATGGACCTCCGTTTGCGAACGGTCTTCCGCACTACGGCCACATTCTCGCAGGCACCATCAAAGACGCAGTCACTCGTTACTATGCCATGCTCGGCTACTATGTGCCTCGAGTGAATGGTTGGGATTGCCATGGCCTACCCGTCGAATACGAAATTGAAAAAGAGTTGGGCCTCAGCGGCCGCCAAGACATCGAAAAAATGGGTGTTGAAAAATTCAATCAAGCCTGTGCCGACAGCGTCTTTCGATACACTCACGAGTGGGAAACTTCGATGGAGCGCATGGCTCGTTGGGTGGACACCGAAAACGGTTATGCCACGCTCGACGCCACTTATATGGAATCGATTTTTTGGGTTTTTAAAGAAATTTGGAAGAAAGGCCTCGTCGAAAAAGGTT
>CAZBZW010000107.1:2515-2765 GCA_964496535.1 uncultured Candidatus Peribacteria bacterium | reverse complement strand
CATTTTATGCTATCGTTATGGGTTGAGGGTTTTGACCGGCATGAGGATGCTCTGTTCCGGCATAGATGTAGAGTTTTTCTACAATGAATTTTTTGAGACGGTTGCGAGGGATCATTCCTTTCACAGCAGCTTCAATAATACGTTCAGGGTGTCGAGTTCGCATTTCAGAGACGGTGAAGTCTTTGAGGGAACCTGGGTATCGAGTGGTGTGAATATAGTGTTTTCGAGCTTCTTTTTGCCCGGTGAGCAC
>CAZBZW010000107.1:0-2505 GCA_964496535.1 uncultured Candidatus Peribacteria bacterium | reverse complement strand
GCTTGAGCTTGTTGCCCGTCAGCCGGACCTTGCCAGCGTTGATCACGACCACGTTGTCTCCACAATCGATGGAAGGGTGGTAGCTGGGCTTGTGCTTTCCGCGCAGAACATCGGCAATGCGAGTTGCGACACGTCCGAGCACCTGGCCTTCGGCGTCTACCAAAACCCATTTACGTTCCTTTTTTGCTTCGTCTAATTTTGGATGAAAAGTTTTCATAATTATTGTACGAGTTCGATGAGGACCACTTCGGCGGCATCTCCGGCGCGAAATCCTGCTTTAAGAATACGAGTGTAGCCTCCGGATCGGTTTTCGTAGCGTCCTTTGAGAACTTCCAGCAATTTACGGCTGGCGTTTTCATCGAATACCACTTGGCCGATTTGGCGCATGGCTGAAGTGAGATCTTTGGTCTTAGCCTTGGTGATCAAGTCTTCAACGATAGGTTGAACCTGTTTCGCGCGAGCACGAGTGGTTTTAACCCCTTCGAACAAAATGATCGATGTGGCCAAGTTTCGGAGCACCGCGAGGCGGTGGTCTCGATTCATGTTCAGTTTTTTCTTCTTATTGAGATGTCGCATGATTTAAAATTTGCAGGTCGGGAATATAAAGAATTTATTCGTCTTGAGCAAGAGCTAATCCACGTTTTTCGAGCGCTTCATCCACTTCGGTGAGGGCTTTCTTGCCAAAACCGCGTAGATTGGAGAGCTTGGATGGGTTGCATCGAGTCAATTGTTCAATGGATCCGATTTCGCCATTGATCAGAGAATTGAGAGTGCGAGGGGAGAGACCCAAGATTTCAATAGGAGTGTAAGACTCCTGTCGAGGCTTGGAACTTTCTTCTTCTGCTTTTGCTTTGGCCGCGATCTTTTCAAAGTCGCTCATGAATTCAGGTTCCACCAATTCTTGATTCAAGTTGAAGAGCCCGAAGTATGATTCCAAAATCTTGGAAGCAAACTTGAGAGATTCCTCAGGAGTCAATGAACCGTTGGTTTTGATTTCGAGGCTGAGCTTGTCGAGATCGGTCATTTGTCCCACACGAGTCGCTTCAATGCTGTAGTGAATGCGGCTCAAAGGTGAGAATGCAGAATCCATTTCAATCATTTCAGGGTCACGGCTTTGGCCGATAACCACGGCACGGTAACCCACGCCTTTTTCTGCGAAAATTTGCATGTCGAGAGCGCCGTCTTTTTCAAGGCTGGTGATGACCAATTCAGGGTTGTGAATGGTGACTCCAGCAGGAACAGTGATGTCGCCTGCAGTGACCACTCCGGCTCGTTTGACCTTTAAGGTCAATGTGACAGGGCCGTTTTCTTGAATGCTGAGTGCCAACTGTTTGAGGTTCAAGGTGATGTCCAAAAGGCTGTCTTTAGCCCCTTTGATCACGGTGTACTCATGAGTGGCCCCTTTCACTTTAATGCCCGTAACTGCGGCACCTGGAAGAGAGGATAAAAGAACTCGTCGGAACGCGTTTCCCAATGTGGTTCCGTACCCTTGTGGGAGAGGCCCGATGATGAAAGTGGAGTGGAAGTCCCCAAGTTTCTTTTCAGAAACTTTTGGGAGGCCGATCTCTTCTTGAATGATGTGCATGTCAAGGAAGGTTAGGAGCTTATTTCGAGTAGAACTCGACGATGAGGTTGGTTTGAATGAGTTGATCGAGGTCTTCAGCGGCAGGAAGTGCAACCACCTCGACCTTGAGGCTCTTGGGGTCAGCCCGGAGCCATTTTGCGGAGTTGAACTCTTTATCTTCTTTTAATGTTTTGAATAAAGGGCTGTCTTTGCTTTTTTCACGGACTTCAATTTGGTCGCCTTCACGGACTTGAATCGAAGGGATGGATACACGTCGGCCATTCAAGTTGAGCAACCCGTGGTTCACCATTTGACGAGCTTGAGCTCGAGTTTTTGCAAATCCGGAACGGTACATGACGTTGTCGATGCGACGTTCGAGTGATTTCATCAAAGAGATATCACTAGCTCCTTCAGCTGCAGTGGCTTTTCGGTAGTAGTTTCGAAGTTGACGTTCGGTGACTCCAAACAGAAAACGGAGCTTCTGTTTTTCTAAGAGTTGTTTCTTGTATTCTGAATCTTTACCTTGTTTAGCGGCACCGTGCATTCCAGGTGCATGAGGGCGTTTTTCAAGAATACGATCGTATTTTTCAGTTCCGAAGATATTGACTCCGAAGCGTCGGACGAGACGTGCTTTTGGACCGGTGTAACGTGACATAGTTTTAAGAGAAAGAGATTATGTGCGTCGAACGCGAGGTTTGCGACATCCGTTGTGAGGCATGGGGGTCGTGTCGTAGATATTTAGAATGCTGATTCCTTGAGCGATGAGTCCACGCAGGGCTTGTTCACGACCGTGACCAATTCCTTGTACATAGATGTCCGCTCGTTCGAATCCGTAGGCCTTTGCTTTTTCAGCAGCAGCTTCTGCAGCCACTTGAGCGGCATAAGGAGTGGATTTTTTAGATCCTTTGAACCCTGCGGCGCCGGCACTGTGCCAAGCGATG
>CAZBZW010000106.1:0-2779 GCA_964496535.1 uncultured Candidatus Peribacteria bacterium | reverse complement strand
AACTCCCGTCGCGCTCCATCCAGATTTCATCTCTTGTCTGATCGGGCAAAAACTCAACCGTGCTGTGCGTGAAACATGAATCCAGGTTCATCGAAAGGCTGCCGGCCAACGGCAACCCGTCATTCGAAAGCCCCCAATGCTTCACAAAAGCAATATTGGCAGGAGAAATGACGGAAGCTTTATGCATGACTGGAATATACTACTTGTCTCCCAGTTCGTAATCCAATGAGAATGATTCAGCATCAGCAGGCGGAACGGGCATGACAACTCCTGTCAAAATATCTCGAGTTGCCCGCTGAACACCGAGAGACTCAACAGAAAAATCACCACTTGGGAGCGGTCGATAGCGAAGCGTTTCACCTGCCACATGAGGCATCACATCTTTAGGTCCAAGTTTCATAAGTTTATTTAAGCAATATCTAATCATTAGCATAAAATTTCATAAAGTCAATAAACATCTCGCTCTCGCTCAACAAAACCGCTTCTTCCCGGCACCACACCGAAAAATGATCGTAAGTCGAATCTTCAGGATCTTTCAAACGAGCTACAAAGTCCTGAAAATCAATCCAATCCACCGCTTCAACTTCGTCAGAATTCAACTCAAATTCCGTGCCAATTCGCCCCACAAAAACAGGGCAAATTTCATTTTCCATAACGCCCAAGTGAGTCGCTTGATAACGATAATCGGGCAAAATTTCTAAGATAGAATCGGCCTCAATCCCCAATTCAAATTTCAAACGACGCGCCACCGCATCCTCAGTTTTTTCGTCGGGCAAAGGATGCCCACAACAGGTGTTCGTCCAAACAAGAGGCCATGTTTTTTTCACACTCGAACGTTGCTGAATCAAAAATCGTCCGCGCCCATCAAATCCAAAAAAAGAAAATGCGCGATGCAGGGGCGTGACAGCCCCATGAACTTCAGCCTTCGGAGCGGTGCCCAAAGCGCGATTCTCATCATCGACAAGCACAACAAGTTCTTGCATGCAGTGATATTATACGAAATACTCCTACCACAAAATGAAGCTTCAAAACATCATTCACGACGTGCTCGAAAAGCAAATGCATTGTTCGAACGAACCACAAGTGCTCATTTTTGATCGTGAATGCGAACTCGCCAGCCTGCTTGCCGACGCCTACATCCAAAACATGCCCGCCGCCGAACACATTGATTTCAACGCGTCCAATCCCGACGAAATCCGCGAAAAATTACTCAAACTTCCCGAAGGAGCCACAGTCGTTCTCGTGCAATCCACCAATTTTAGACTCGCTGAATTTCGCATTCGCCTCGAGCTATTCAACAAAAATATCGGATGTCTGGAGCACTCCCGCCTCGCCTATTTTGCGCCTGAAGAATATGAAACTTACATCAATGCTTTAGAATTTCGCGGAGATTATTACAAAGAAATCGGGACCAAACTTGCGCACAAAATCGAGTCTGTTCAAGAAATTCAAATCATCACGCACGGCGGATGCACCCTTCGATTCGGCCCGATGGAAGAAGTGAAAATCAACCACGGTCTTTTTGCCGAACAAAAACATCGCGGCGGAGCAGCCTTGTGTGGCGAAGTCTTCAGCGAAGCGCGCGACTTCAAAACAGTGAATGGCGAAGTCATGGTGCGATGTTATCCCGACGAAAATCTGCGCATTGTTCCCTGCACGCCCTTTAAAGTGCGCATTCAAAACAGCTTGCTCACCTGCGACGACCCCAACTGCCCCGACGATTTTCGCAAAAATATTCTCGATAAAATCGCCGCCTCAGAAGACAACGAAGTGATGGTACGCGAAGCAGGTTTTGGGCTGAATCCAGCCATTTCATTCTCCACCCCACTTTCGGACGTGAACAACTTCGAACGCATGGAAGGCTTTCATTTATCGCTCGGGAAAAAGCACAACATTTACCGCGACAAAATCGACGAAAAAATCATGCAACGCTATCACATCGACGTATTCGCAGACCTAGAAGCAATCAAAATCGACTCAGAAACAGTTTTTGAAAACGGGCACTACATTCTTAGCTAGCGCGCTTGGCTCGTTTCTCTTTTCGTTTTTCATCTTTGGTCTTTTGAGGAGCCTTTTTAACGTTGGCTCGCGCATTCATTCCTTTTGCCATGGCGGAGTGGGTTTAAGAGATGAAAGCAATATAAACTTTTCGAAAAAATTATGGTAGTATTTTTGCATCATTGAATTTGGCCAAAAAATTCCGGAACAAAATTACGTGGAGCGCCCTGGCGCCTACGCGGTCATCCAAAAAGACGGCCTCTTCGCCGTGGTGAAAAATCCAAAAAGCTTTTTTCTGTTGGGTGGAGGGATCGAGAACAACGAAACCCCCGAAGAGGCCTTGCATCGCGAAGTCATTGAAGAAGTGGGCATGAGCATCCGCATCGACCAAAAAATCGGCGTCGCGGTTCAATATCTTTATGTGCCCGAAGTCGATCTTCACATCTGTAAAAAGGGCTATTTTTACAAAGTAACCCTGCTCGAACAAGTGAGTGAAACCAGCGAAGACAACCATGAATTGCTCTGGCTCGACGAAGAAGAAGTGCTCGAAAAACTCTTTCACGAGAGTCATCGCTGGGCGATCGAACAATCTCTTCCCATCTAGGGGAATTTAAGATAGGATCCCCCCGCAATATTCTGCATTCATATGTCCAACACCATCATTAGTTTCAGTGACGTGAGTTTTGGCTGGGACGACAAGCACATGCTTTTAGATGAAGTGAATTTCAACGTGCGCGAAGGAGCAAAAATAGCGCTAATGGGCCAAAACGGCGCCGGAAAA
>CAZBZW010000105.1:0-2796 GCA_964496535.1 uncultured Candidatus Peribacteria bacterium | reverse complement strand
CATCTTTAAGAGGCGATTCACATCCGTCACACCACCCACATTGCCCACTCGATAGATCGTGCGTCGGTCGCCCTGGGTGCTCAGTAAAATCAGTTCGTCGGTGATTGATTGAGTGACAAAAGAACAATCTTGTCCATCATACGGTTCGCAAAACGCATTCATGTCTTGAGATTCATCACTGGCGCCCGTGGTGAATTCGCTCGAAAAATCATCCATGCCTACAAACGGATGCGAACCAGTATTCAAATCTGCCTGATCTTGAGCGGGATTGTCGCTAGGGCAATCGCCCGGATAGGTTCCCACACCATCTTCACAAAACGCTCCGTAGCCACCCATCACAGGGTAGGGGCCATTGGTGCCGGGCCCGTCGGCTCCAGGGTTGTAAAAACTCAAGGCATAGTAGCCAAAATGAGGCGTGTGCCAGCCCTCTTCATCAATGCCTCGCGGAGCCAAAACTCGCCGCGAATAATACGCTTCGTAATCGAGAGTATTTTGTCCGATCTCATAAGAAATTTGATTCATGAGCGCTTCAGCTTCGGTGTAAAGATAAGCTTCGCGCCGTAGTTTTTGCGCCGTCTTCAACTGAGTGCCCAACACACCAATCGAAATCGCAGTGATCAACGAAAAAATGCTCAATGAAATGAGCAGCTCAACGAGTGTGAACGCCGGGCGCAATGGTGCGAAGATCTTAAAAGGTGTTTTGGATGGTGTCATGAGTGTGAACGTGACGGAGAATTCCGTTGACGGTATAGAAGACTGAGACCGTGGCCGAATACGAATTGGCATCGATCGAATCGATGGTCACCACGCGCTGAAACGGATGGCTTTCCAGAAGATCTAGGGTGATGGGCCCCGAAGGCCCGTCAGCCATGCCCGATTGAGCGTAAATTTGGATGGTCTCAGGATAGCCCGGAATCGTCACTTCGTAGAGATCCAACAATAAATCAGGATCTTCCATGTCAGTGACCTCTTCAAGATCCCAAGAAAAAATCGGCGCCGTACTGCCATCAAATTGTCGCATGAGAGCGTAGGTTGAACCGGCGGTCAGTTGATGCAAATCACAACTTTGACCCACCACGGTTCCGTATGCATACCAGCATTCATCGGGATTTCCGGCGTGTCGCAAGTAGTTGCTGTCACGCACATTGAACAGGGCCTCCATGCCTTCTTGAGCCAAATTTTCAGCGATGATGCGGCGAGAAAGCGTGGCACTTTGATCGATGCTCGAACGCAAGATCGAAAGCGCAGTCACAGTGCATAAACCAATCACGGTCACGGCAATCAAGGTTTCTGCAAGCGACTCTGCAGGTCGACGATGGGTGGAGAGAAAGCGCACGCCCGAATCCTAGCAAAAAGAATCTCGGCGTGCTACCTTACTCGAAGTGAAACACTCCGCCTTTTCACTCGTGGAACTTCTGATCGTCATCGCTCTGATGGGGATGATTTCGGTGGCTGTGTTCAATTCGCTCGACATTCTCGGCGAAAAAAATCGACTGATTCGTCAGCAACAAGCCGTTTTACGCGTCATGCAAGAAGCTCGTAGCTTGGCTTTGGGCAATCTGGTGGAAGGCGAGACCGCCGTCACGTACTACAAAATCGTCGTTAATACCGACAGCTATGAACTCTTGCGCGGTTCTCAAGCTGACGACGGAACTGCAACCGAAGAATCGTTGAGTAACGAAGATTTCAGCGGCGAGGCCCGTGCCATACTCACCGATCCTTTTGAGTTTTGGTATTTTGCACCCGACTCTCAACTCTGTTGGGATGCTCTCTGTGCTGACACTGCGAGCGAAAAAACCATCACATTCGAATCGAAAGACGCACACTTTTCAGCTTCAATCATTTTGCATCGAGAGGGGGGCTATCCTGATCCAATCGATCCGACGCCGGTGGTCACGCCTTGACCACAAATCCAATGATTTTCTTGGGTACAAAAATCACTTTTTGAATCGCACCTTCGCCCAAGTATTTTTGAACAATCGGGAGCGCTTGTGCAGCGGCCACAGCTTCATCTTGCCCGACCTCTACACCCAATTCCAAGGTGGCGCGCAGCTTCCCATTCACCTGAATGGCATAGGTCGCGTGATCATCTTCAACCGCTGAAACTTCAGGCCAGGTTTCTAAGAAAATACTGGTCGCGTGACCCAATTTTTCCCACCATTCTTCCGCCCAATGCGGAGCCAATGGAGCTAAAGTTTTCAAAAGCATCTCTTTTTGATTGGCCGAAAAGCCAGCCCCTTGGGCCGTGTTGCAGAGTTCCATGAGGCTTGCAATCGCGATATTGAAGTTCATTTTTTCAACCGCCTGGCCCACTTTGTACACGGTTTTCAAAACCGGTTTTTCCATGGCCACACCGTCGCTGTCTAAATCCATCAGTTTGCCAAAGCGTTCCACAAAGCGCGAAACTCCGGCAATACCTCGGTCGTTCCAGTCGCCGCCTTCAGTGAAGGGCCCCATGAACATGAGGTACATGCGAAACACATCCGAGCCATATTTTTCAACAAATGCATCGGGGCTCACCACATTGCCTTTCGATTTGCTCATTTTCGCACCATCTTTTGTGATCATTCCTTGGTGTACAAGTCGCTTGAAGGGCTCTTCGGCCGCAACCAATCCCAAATCATGCATGACTTTATGGATGAATCGCGCATAGAGCAGATGCATACAGGCGTGTTCAGGCCCACCAATGTACATGTCCACAGGCATCCATTTGTTCACAATTTCTGGGTTCCAGGCTCGTTCTGTTTCACCCGCCGACGGATACCTTAAAAAGTACCAACTCGAGCAGACGAAGGT
>CAZBZW010000104.1:0-2822 GCA_964496535.1 uncultured Candidatus Peribacteria bacterium | reverse complement strand
ACATCGCCATATTGCACCGATGCATTTTTAGAAAAAATTGTAATTCCTCTTTCTCTTTCCAATTCATTGCTGTCCATAATCATTTCCTGATTAGCAACATCTTTATTTAAATGAGTTTTTGCCTGACGCAAAAGCGCGTCCACCAAGGTGGTTTTCCCGTGATCCACGTGCGCAACGATGGCAATGTTGTAAATATTCATAAATAAGAAAGAGGCCGGCGGAAGATACCTGATCTTATGGGGAGTTAGCAATACGATCTTGCCAAAACCCCTCAAACATGACAAAAAATAGCCATGATTTTCACCGAAACCCATCGCGCCATCTTGCATAAATTGCGCGAAGAAGGCAAAGAGGTCTGCTCTAACGACAAAGAGCGCCTCCAACGGGTTTATTTCGACTCCAACGATCAGCAGTTCAAATACTGGGTCGATGAATGGGATGTCGGAGAGAAAACCGAAATTTTAGCCACCGAAGAAGAAGCTCTCAAGGCGATGGCCGCCTTGCGCACATTCGCTCATCCCAATCAGGAAGAAATGTGGGAAGACATTTTGGAAACCATCAGCCTGTGAATCTCTATCATTACCCATTGCCGGCAGATCGAATCGCAACTCGTCCCGCTTCGCCACGCGACCATTCACAGCTTTTGATTGTCGACACCCAGAACAAAACCCTGCATTTTGATCATTTTTTAAACCTGGATCGCTACTTGCCCGACCACACCCTGCTCGTACTCAACGAAACCAAGGTCATGCCCGCACGAATCGAAGTGCAAAAATCCACCGGAGGCCGCGTCGAATTGCTCCTGCTCCTGAACGAATGGGAAGGCACAGCCGCCATCGCCACCCTCTCCGATCGAAAACTCACACCCGGCCAAACTCTCGCTCTGAATAAAAAACCTTTCGCCACCGTCACCGGCCAAGACGAACGGATTTTCCATCTCAAGCTCGACATTCCACCCGAAACCCTCAATGCAACCCTCATGGCATCAGGCCACACACCCATTCCCCCTTATATTGGAGCTCACCTTCCCGAAGCCCAGCTCCGTCAAAAATATCAAACCGTCTTCGCCAAAAATCCAGGCTCCATCGCCGCACCCACGGCATCTTTGCACTTCACCCCTCGTCTCTTTAAAAAACTGGCTCACAAGCACATCCACCCCGCCCAACTCACTCTGCACGTGGGGCTCGGCACTTTCGCGCCACTCACAGAAGAAAACCTCAAGACCAAAACTCTACACAAAGAGCATTACGAAATTCCCACCACCACTCTGCAAAAAATCGAGACCGCCCGCGCTCAAAATCACTTGATTCTCACAGTCGGTAGTACAGCAACTCGCGCTCTCGAAAGCTGGGCTCGCACTCAAGAGTCCACAGGAGACACTCAGCTTTTCATCAGCCCTCCTTACGAATTTCAAGCTTCCCAAGCGCTCATCACCAATTTTCATCTGCCCGATTCGTCGCTCATGCACCTCGTGCAGGCCTACCTTGAATCCAAAAAATCTCCGTGGTCCATACTAGAAATCTATGAAAAAGCTCTGGCTCACGACTTTAGATTTTATTCCTTTGGGGACGCCATGTTGGTCCTCTGAAGCGCCATCACTTCATCAATAGCTCGAATGAAAATGGCAGGATGAGGCACATAATGCAGATGGAAAGACTCCAGACCATGAGAAAGGTTCAGCCGAACTTCGCCATAGTTGAAAATATTTGCGAGTAAACCATGCTTGTAGCGATCGATATTGCTGATTTGGTCAATCTGAATCAGGGAAGAGTCGTGCTTCACAAACGGCACATACTGAAAGTCGATGATTTCATGCAAGGTCACCACATTCCGAGAAAGATCCCACGATAAAATCAGAATAAAAATCGAATGCACAGAAGTCATTGCCCCTACGAAAGAGGCCAAAAACAAAATTCCATGCAACAAAGAATCTTGAGCGTAAGGCAAAAAATACAAGAGTGTGACCGAAATAAATGCGGTCACAAAAGTGAGCACCCATGAGGTCAACCAATGCATCCAATGTTCTCGATGGACTAAAACCAAACCCATAAATACAAAAGAAAAACAATAAAAAGAGCTGATCCGTAAATCCAAAATAATTTTTGCAAATACACCGGTTTGAATTCAGGAGTGTCGTGATTTTTCACCAAACGAGCCTGACCGTCCAAAAAGCTCAGGGCATCCTTCCAAATCCAAAGAAAGAGTCCTCCGCTCAAAACCGAAAGCGCCAACAATATCCAGACCATGAGTGGATCATACCTGAAACCAACCTACAGCTCAATCATGAAAATACAACAATATATAAACTTGACAAGTTTGCGCTTATCGGTTAACCTAAGCTCAATCTAATTCATTTTAAATGAAACGCTTCTTCACCCTGTTCAGTCTAGTCGCCCTCGTGGCCAGCAACCTTTTAGTAGGTCCATTCACTCAGGCCCTCTCCGATCCAACCGATGACGGCGATCGTCCTTATTTGACCAATCACTTCCCCGCAGGTGCCTACCTGAACAACGTGGGTGAAAGCCTGATCGATGTGAAAGTCGCCGCCAAAGACGACACTAACGACATCGACTTTCAGGAATCCAACAATCTTTCTGTGATCTACGCTGGAATGCAGACTCCTTTTGACGGAGTTTCTTTTGACTTCCCAGCTGGAGAACAAGCCCGAGGTGGAAGTTACATTATGGAATACTGGAACGGAAGTTCATGGACCGGATTCAGCGCCGGTGATGTGACTGAAAATTTAAAAAACGAAAGCCACGGATCCTTCCACACGGAATGGACCACTCGTCCTTCAAACTGGACCGCACGCACTTTGACCT
>CAZBZW010000103.1:0-2845 GCA_964496535.1 uncultured Candidatus Peribacteria bacterium | reverse complement strand
GCCCCAGCTACATTCTGCGTCTTGCCCAATATTTGGCGACTGAAGAAGGCTACAGTGTTGAAATTCTCACGCGAAACATTCGAGGCACCCTGCGCGCTCATGAGAAAGAGTTGGAAGCTCTCGACCACCTGACCGTGCGTCGCCTGGGCCCTCCTTCAAGTGCTAAAAATTGGCCTGCACGATTGGCGTACGGAGCGATTGTTTTTTGGATTTTACTAGCGCACCGTCGCGACTATTTGCTCACCCATTCTCATGGTGTGATCTCGGCTTTTTCATCGAAGTGGGCATCGCTGTTCACGGGAATTCCCACAATTTTGACCGTGCACGGACACCAACTGTTGGGCTCTCGTTGGACGCTCAAAAAGTGGATTCAGCAAGTGATGTTTTTAGAAACTCGTTATGGACAAGAAATCAGTGTTTCAGAAAGTTTCTTGCAGTTGAAGAATGTGAATGAGCCTGTTTTTGTGATTCCTCCTGGAATTGATTTGGCAGAGTTTCCGGCCGTTTCAAGGGCGCGCGAGCCTCAATCGTTTTGTGCGCTTTACGTGGGGCCGCTCGAATGGGAAAAAGGCGTCGATTTGTTGCTTGAAGCCGTACGTCGCACGGTGGAATCTCACGAATTCATTCAATCCAAAAAAGACCTGCTCGTTCAAATTGTAGGTGAAGGTAGCGAAGAAAAATTCTTGAAAGAAAAGGTGAAAGAATTCACGCTGTCGCGCCATGTTCAGTTTTTAAAACGACCGAGTTCTGCTGAAGATTTGGCGACTCTATATCAAGGGGCTGACGTTTTTGTGCTCCCATCTCGATCGGACGCTCTGCCGATTCCCCTTCTAGAGGCTTGTGCTTCGGGCTTGCCGATTTTGGCGACCGATACGGGCGACCATTCGCGTTTGGTTCTACCGAATGTGAATGGAATTTTGGTGCGACCCGATGATAGCGCTGAACTTGCCGATGCCTTGAGTCAATTCGTGCTGAATCCGCATTTAAGAGAGTGGGGCCAGGCCAGTCGCTCGCTCGTTGAAAATGAATTTTCTTGGGAAACTTGCCTTCGCAAGAACTTGAGAGTTTATGAGCGCGTGGGCTTTCAAAAACCGGATCGCCGCTTGGGCTGGCGACACTTGCCTCAAATTTGGATGAAACGTCGCCGCATGGCCAAACTGTATCCGGGTAAAAAGGCTCTGCAATTTGCGCTCACAGTGAATGTGGAACAAGCGCCCGGCTCACACGAACTTCCTGAAGAAGACGCTCATGTGCAGGCGTTTATTGAGCAATTCATTGCGTTTGCTGAAACTTGGGAACTCAAAGCGACCTTATTTTTTGAAGCGGACTTCTTTGAGCCTCACGCTGAACTGATTGCGAGTTTGGCGGCTGCGGGTCATGAAATTGCGCTCAAAGGGGTTGATACCGACTGGGAAAGCATTCCGGCACGCCGAAAAAGCCTGCGACGCTTGCGGGATGAAATGAATCGTTTGGGCATGAAACAAGTGATGATGTTCCGACCTCCTGTCGAGCCTTCAGAGGCCGAGCTTTCTGATCTACACGAATACGGCTTTGAGTACATTCCAGTGAGCGAAGATCCTCTACCGATGATTCGCTGGTCATGGAAAGGCCCTTACGGCCAACCCGTCGAAATGAAACTTGAAGAATGGCTCGAACAAGATGATGACGAGACTCTTGAGTCAGTGAACCGCTTGCGCTCGGAAGAACGCACCCATGGGCTGGACCCTTATCTTATTTTTGAGTGCAATTCGTTCGATTTTTCGAGCGTTGAAGGTCTCGATCATGCGAGTGGCGAAAACTTCAGCCAACTCTCACGCCGCCTGAGCTTTTTGAAAGATCAGATGGATTTGGATTTTGTGACACTGAGCGAGTTTTTGAGAGGCCTTAAAGGCTAATTCGTCGTAGGCATCATCCCTCCATCTTTATGACTGCCAATATAGACAAACTGTTCTGAGATGAATGGGGTTGTTTCAGGTGATTGATAGGTTGCCGCATATTCTTCAAGAATTGCTTGAGCTTCGTCGACGTCTCCCGCTTCCACGTGGATACGAATGGCATCCTTCACTACTGACTGATTTTCCTTGTTGTAGACGTACAAAACCAAGATGAATTTTTTGGCGGTTTCGTAATCGCCTCTTCTTTCGTAAATAACGGCAGAATTGTTGAGTGCTACGAAATCAGTTTGGGCCAATTTAAGGATTTCTTCGTAGGTTTTTAGAGCTTTGTTTTTCTGATTTAGAGAGTCTTGAGCGAAGCCCAAGCTTTCTAACGCTTTCACCTTTTCCTCATCAGTAATATCTGGATTCTTTAAATCTTCACGAGCTGTTGAAATTTGCTCGCGCATTCGATCTGTTTCTTCAGGAGAAAGTCCGGTTGGCCCACAAGCAGAGAGCGTCAATAATATGAATATGGCTCCTAGTATTTTTTTGCTGATCATCATGAGAGTTGGGGTTGAAATTTTGTTTTTTAATTCTAGCGCTTTCTTGTCCAACAAAAAAGCCCCCTTCGTGAGAAGGGGGCTTTGATTATCTCAGAGACCTTTCGCTTAGTAAGCGGATGTCACTGAAACTTTGTCGGTAGTGTTGATACCCAAGAAATTGAGGATATCTTCACCATCGTACCACCAGAAGTCTCCGGTAGTAGAAACGTTACCCATATCAATACGGGCCGTTAGGTTCTCAGTTGCAGTTGAATCTTCGGTAATGGCCGTAGCAGTGTCCATAAGGACTGCCATGGTTTCAGAACCATCCAATTCGATGTCTGCTCGAGATCCGGAAGGTGTGAAGACAATTTGAGCTGTCTTGCTACCCACCACTCCGTCGAAGTCAACGTAACCGTCGGCAAC
>CAZBZW010000102.1:0-2854 GCA_964496535.1 uncultured Candidatus Peribacteria bacterium | reverse complement strand
TAGACACGAGAGCTATGGCCATCCCCGTCGCTGACGTGGCTTCGGTACCGATGTCCGCTCCCACAATTCAATCCGAAGCAGTAGTGGGACAAGCTCCTACGACACAAGCTCAAGCATTGGCCATTCCAGAAAGAGAATCTGTATCTCAAAAAGCGGTTCCAACAGAAGCCAACACCGATACTAAAACCGAATCGATTGACCTCGATCAGTTGCAAGTTGAAGAAGCATTGAGTTCGTTCACATTCAATCATCGCTACGAACTTCCTGAAGGAATCGCTCGATGGAAAAATGCCGAATTCGCAGACAAATTCCGTGAACTCACCAATGGTGAAGCCATCATCGATCAACTCAAAGTACTCGGAGACTTGGCCGGAATCGGACCCATGGATGCCTGGGGCGAAATGCGCCAGCGTCATTTGGAATCAAAAGTCATCACATTGAATGAAATTTCAGCCGTGATCATGGGGCGAAGTGCCGAATATTCAGTCATGCGCTACGAAACGGTCAAACGGCTCATCGATAAAACACGAGATCCTGTCAAAAAAGAGGCACTTGAAACAGAAAAAGCGCGCTGGGAAACCTTTTTCATCGCCGCTGCCAAACTCGGTGGCTACCTGGAAGACGCCATGGAACGAGACAGTCGAACTCTCGACTACAACCGATCGGGCACCGAAACCAGACTTGAAAACAAAGAATCCCCTGCCGTCGACACTGTGCGTCAACTCTTAGGAAAATATTTTGACGTTACCGACACCGGACCTGAATTCCGCGGTCTGAAAAAAGGCCAGGTCACCATGGAACGTTACCATGGCCACGCCGACTTCAGCCGAGTTTCAGGAGCCGCCGCCATGCGCTATCTCGAACAAAAAATATTCACTCGTGATGCAAATGGTGTCTTGCAAGTGAATGAAGCCAGTTTAAATACAGAAATCAAAGGTCTGATCGAAAAAGGAGCCACTCTGGCCCTCAGAACGATCCCAAGCAATTTGGACAATATCAACAGTGAAAATCTTAAAGATTACCTTAAAAACTACGGCCACTATTTGGTCGACGGAATGGCGTTGAATTTTCAAACTCGCCTCGACCGACAAATGGAATTTTACGAAGGCGCACTCAACATTGAAGACTTGGTGAACGAAGCAGCAGGTCAACTCGGCCTCGACCCTGTTGAAACTCAAGCTTTCGAACAAGGCATTCGCACTCAATATTTGGCTTTTGCAGGTCTTCTCATGGAAGGCAAGCAGGCAACTGCCGCATCTCTCGACGCACCATTCAACATTCAACTTCCAAACGGAAGATTTATCACCGTCAGCGCCGGGTTCGGAAAATCCACCGGAGGCATCATTCCTCACAGTTTCGGGCTTCATGCCGGAATTTCCGGGGACGTCGTGCGCACCGCTGAAGGTCGCCTCAACTTGGGCGCCGGAATCGGAGCTGGATTCGTTGAGGGACAACTCGCCGGAGCCACTGCAGAAGTGGGGCTCACTGCTGAAGGCAATCTTGACAAACGTGGTGAGTGGAAAATCAATTTCACCGGAGTCGCCGGAGTGGGAGTTTCACCCCGTGTGATCGGAGCTTCGCTCTATCTCGCCGCCGGATTCAACCGCGACCCCAACGCGTCACTCGACCGTCGAACCGAACAATCACTCGAACAACAAAAAGATAAAATCGAAAAAGCGCTCACCGCCTACGCTGAGCTCAACCCTGCTGGAGTCGACACCATGCGTCGAATGATCGAACAAGAAATTCGAAACGAAGAAGTTGAAAAAACAGGCACCTTCCAATTCTTGGGAATCAACGTCGGAGTGGTTTTGACCCCTGTGGGTCCTCTGCCTGTGTTCTCACTCGGTCTCGGAATTCGCGGAAAATCATTCGCACTTTACCAAAGCCAACACCCTTGGGTGAGCATGGAAGATATCAGCAGTGCCGCCATTCAAGAATCGCTCAAACTTCCTGCCGGCACTGAATTGATGAATGTGAACCGAGCCGAACAAACCTTACGTGCCGATCAACGTGACTTCGAAGACTTCGAACAACAAGGGGTTAAGCTTACTGAAACAGTTGAGAAAGGCACTTACCTGCTCGAAATGCCCGATGCCGCAGGCCGTATCAGCATCTACAACGATCCTCGATCCGGTATCAAAACTGAGGTGTCCGGCGACGGAAAGGTTTACATGAAAATTGACGAATCAGACTCATTGGTTTCCATTCGTCATGCCCTGCACACCACTGCATTCAAGTCTTACGGTGAAGTTGAAAATCACGAAATTTTCATCACCAATGGCAGTGGCGACGGCTATGACAACGAAAGCATCCGCTCTCGCACCAACGACAAAATCGTCTGGACTCAAGATCGAGGTGTTTTGACTGCAGCCATTGAAATGCAAGTTCGTGACAACGGTGAGGCTCGCGCCGACACCGCCGCTCGACCTGAAGATGTGGCTCGCGAAGCCGCTATCGTCGAAGCGATTCAGCGTCACGGAGTGCTCAGTGAAAAACTCAGCGCCTACCTGGCTCAAGAAAACCGCCTCGGTAAGCTCAGCCTTGATCGCATGCATGAATTGGAGACGTGGGCCACCAATTATATGAAAGAAAAACCCGATCGACTCACCTATAAACAACTTTCGGTCGATGGAAAAGTCGAAGAAATTGACGCCGAAATTCGAAAGGAATTGGGTACCGTTTCAGAAGCTGAATTGATTTTCGCCCACCAATCACTGATGGAAGCTTCACTCGCTCAAGTCGGTGAAGACCGCAAAGAACAGATTCGTCACGTGGTGGAATGGAACGGAAAACGTCTCAAAACCGCAATTCTCAAAGATGTTCCGCCTGACCAGGCCGAACGCATCACTCA
>CAZBZW010000101.1:1445-2873 GCA_964496535.1 uncultured Candidatus Peribacteria bacterium | reverse complement strand
ACAGTTCAGCAAACGTTAATCATCAATCAAAGAGCTCGCCCTGGCGGGCTCTTTTCAAAGATGCTTCAATCGTTCTATGAAATTCACCTTTCTCACTCTCTTCCCCGGCCTTGTTCAGCCCTATTTTGAAGATTCAATTTTGAAGCGCGGGCTCGAAGGGGGCCATTTTGAGCTCGAAGTGATCAACATTCGCGACCACAGTACTGATAAACATCAAAAAACCGACGACAGCCCTTACGGAGGAGGTGCCGGAATGGTGATGACCTGCCAACCCCTCTTCGACTCGATTGCCGCGGCTAAAGAGAAGAATGCGGGCCCTGTGATTTATCTGAGTCCGGCCGGCGCCCGTTTCACTCAAGAAAAAGCGGAAGAGCTCGCTCAAAAACCCGGGCTGATTTTGCTGTGCGGTCGTTACGAGGGCATCGACGAACGGGTGCGTGAACGGCTGGTCGACGAAGAGATTTCACTCGGTGATTTTGTGCTAACCGGAGGTGAATTGCCTGCTCTGGCCGTGGCCGACGCCGTGGCTCGCCTATTGCCCGGAGTTTTGGGCCATGAAGAAAGCGCCGAAGAAGAGAGTTTTAGCGAGAAATTGGGACGCATGATAGAATATCCACATTACACCAAACCCGCCGAGTACGAGGGAATGAAAGTTCCAGAAGTGCTCTTGAGCGGCCATCACGCTGAAATTCAAAAATGGCGACAATCAAAACTCAAGGAATCAGCTCAATCGAAGCCAAAAAACGCCTAGAAACTTGGGGGCCCAATGAACTGGTTCAAAGTGGAGGGAGCTCGGCGTGGATTTTACTGTTGGGCCAATTTTTAAACCCAATGAGCGGACTTCTGGGAACCGCCGCCACATTCAGTTTTGTTTTAAGAGATTGGATCGACGGCGCAGCCATCGCCAGCATTTTATTGTTGAATGCCGGAATTGGGTTTATTCAAGAGTTTAAAGCTGAAAAAGCCATGGAAGCCCTCCGCTCGATGGCAGCTCCTGAAGCCATTGTGGTGCGTGATGGAATTCATCAAAAAATTGCCGCGCGCTACCTGGTGCCCGGCGACCTGATCCTCTTACAAGAAGGCATGCGTATTCCCGCCGATGCTCGCCTTATTGAGATTCAATCGCTCATGACCATGGAATCGAGTCTCACAGGAGAAAGCACATCGGTCGAGAAAAAGATTGGAGACGGAATTTTCTTGGGCACAAGTGTGGTGAAGGGCAATGGCAGTGCCGAAGTCACCGAAACTGGAATGCACACCGAATTTGGAAAAATCGCTCAAAGTATAGTTGCTCCTGAGGTTCAAAATGAATTCACGAAGGGCGTTAATGATTTCAGTGTTTTAATTTTAAAAGTAATTATATTTTTCGTTCTGTTTATTTTTTTAGTTAATTCAACTTGTTCTCCGTTTTTTCTTGCTTTATCAATT
>CAZBZW010000101.1:0-1435 GCA_964496535.1 uncultured Candidatus Peribacteria bacterium | reverse complement strand
AAGAGCGGGCCCGACACCTTTACAGGTAAAAATGAACCGACTCACTCGCATTTTGGCGTTGATGGCCTTGGCAATGGCGATTGTGATTCTCGTGATTTCAATTCTGCGAAAAGACAATCTCACTGAAGGATTCTTGCTTTCGATCAGTCTTTTGGTCGGTGCGATTCCTGAAGGATTGCCTGCCGTCATCACTCTCACTCTCGCGTTGGGGGCCGAACGACTCGCTCGCAAAAAAGCCCTACTTCGCAAATTGCCCGCGACCGAAGCTTTGGGAAGTGTCACCGTGATTTGCACCGATAAAACCGGCACGCTCACTCAAAATCAAATGACCGTGCGAGCCGTCTTCGTGAACGGCGAAAAAATTGATATTGAAGGTGAAGGCTACGCTCCGGTGGGCCACATTGAAAAAAGCTCGCAAGAACTGCTCACTCTGTTGCGCATTGGAACCCTCTGCAACAATTCTGACCTCGTGAAAGAAAACGAAATTTGGGGAATTCTCGGCGACCCCACTGAAGCGTGCCTACTCACTCTCGCTGAAAAAGGGGCCATGCCCGTGGATGAAACTCGAAAGAAATATCCCAAAACCAAAGAATTGGTTTTTGATTCAGAGCGCAAACGCATGTCGACCCTACACGGGAAATGGATGGCCACCAAAGGCGCCGTAGAGAGTCTTTTGGAGGTTTGCAGTCACGAACTGCGCAACGGAAAAACTGTGAAACTCACGACAGCCGACAAGGCGCGAATTTTAAAGCAGGAGCAAAATGAATCCAAAAAAGGCTATCGAATGCTGGGCTTTGCCATGAAAACTCTTGAAACTCAGGCAGATTTTGAAGAATCAGGACTCACATTTGTGGGAATGGTAGCAATTATGGATCCTCCACGACCCGAGGTGAAAGAGGCCATTTTGCGCTGTCACGCAGCTAAAATTCGCGTCGTGATGATCACGGGTGACCAAGCTAAAACCGCTCTCGCCATCGCTCAAGAAATCGGTCTCGCAAGTGCGAAAGACCGTGTGGTGACCGGTCAAGAACTCGACGCGA
The DNA here is from genome assembly GCA_964496535.1 of uncultured Candidatus Peribacteria bacterium. Lineage (GTDB taxonomy): Bacteria > Patescibacteriota > Gracilibacteria > UBA1369 > 2-02-FULL-48-14 > CAZBZW01. The sequence goes on along the minus strand of CAZBZW010000101.1, from coordinate 395 downwards.
TGACCGCACGTGAACTTTCGAAAGTCATTCGTAACACTAATGTGTTCGCGCGCGTGAATCCGGCGCATAAAGTGCTGATTCTCAAAACCTTGCAAAAACAAGGCGAGGTGGTCGCTATGACCGGCGATGGTGTGAATGACGCCCCCGCGCTCAAAAGCGCCGATATCGGCATTGCAATGGGCATTACGGGCACCGACGTGAGCAAGGAAGCCAGCCTGATGATTCTGCTCGACGACAACTTCGCCACCATTGTGAATAGTGTGGAGTTGGGGCGCGGCATCGATCGCAACATCAAAAAGTTCATTCGGGCTCTGCTGAGTGCCCATTTGGGCGAGGTCGGCGCCGTCATGATTTTCTTTACTGTGGGCTTCCCCCTGCCGCTCTTGCCCCTTCAG
>CAZBZW010000100.1:0-2876 GCA_964496535.1 uncultured Candidatus Peribacteria bacterium | reverse complement strand
TTAGAGTTGGCCGTTTCGATTCAAACTCAGCGCACTCGACAAATTCCACAAGAAGAGCTCACGGCTTGGTTGCGACAGAGCTTGTTGAAACATCAGCCTAAAGGCCAAAAAGGTAAAAAACAGTTCAATGTACTGCAAGTGGAGCAGGTGGGAGTGCAACCTCCACACTTTATTTTTGCGTGTGAAGCGCCTGAACTGCGTCACTTCTCGTATGAACGCTTTTTAGAAAACCAAATGCGTGAAGTCTTCGGCTTTGGCGGCACCGCCTTGTGGCTGACCTTGCGTGATTACCGAAAGATGAAGGACGATCCCAAAAGGGAACCAAAGAAGTGATTTGAAGACTGAAGCGAAACAGCTCTCATCATGATTCGATCTGTTTCTTTCTTTGTTATGTCTTTCACATCACTTCTTTGGTTCCTCGGCAAGGAAAATTGAAAACTCACACTACCAATCGTTCCGTTTAAAGCTTCTCATGAATGCTTCAAATTCATGAGAAAATGCTGTGGGGCCAACTCCTTTTACGAGAATCGGAAAATCACCCAATTCTTCCCAATAAATTTTGCTTTGGAAGAGTGATCCATCGGGATTTAGTCCTTGTAAATTCCAAATTTGACCCGCTGAGATTCCTTCGTCTACCCCCTCTCTATGGTATTGACGCTGGCTTGTATCTTCTTCAAAGGTGAAATACTGAATTTCAGGATAGGAGGCTAAAAATATATTGCTATCGTAAGTTTCATCTTCGCATTTAACAGTCCAAATATATTCTCCATCGACCATCAATCCTGAACTGCAGTTGTCAGTCCAAGCGTCCGAATTATAATCAAGTCCACTGGGTATCAATATGCTATAATAATCGTTTTGGAATAACTCCCACTGCTCGCCGAAGGGTTGTTCGAGGTGGCCGATTAGACGATCTAGGCGAGCGGCAAGCTCAGCACGGGTGATTTTTGTAGCTGGTTCCAAATGATGAGTGGGATTGTCTGGAAATACCCCTATTGAACTGAGTTTCGATACAGCATCTTCATACCAAGCGCCTGCTGGTATGTCTGTGAAATGCACGGAATCTCCAAAAATTGCGAATGCGGAACTGGCTGAAAATAGGCTTAAGACCAGGCTAGCGAAAAAAGTTTTTTTGAAATTCATCTGTTCTAGATTTTAAATATGGCACGCCGCCGCTCCGCCCTTCAGAATGTATTTTTGGTGGTAGTCTTCGGCGGGGTAGAAGGTGCTTGCAGGTTCGATCGAAGTGACGATGGGTTTGAGAAAAGCTCCTGTTGAATCGAGTTCGGTGATGATTTTTTGAGCAAGCTCTTCTTGTTCGCTGCTGTTCACGAAAATCGCCGAACGGTACTGACTGCCCACATCGGGCCCTTGGCGATTGAAGGTCGTTGGATTGTGAATCTTGAAAAAGTGCCTCAATAGATCTTCGTATGAAATTTGTTCGGGCTCAAAAACCACACGCACGGCTTCGGCATGTCTTGTATTTTTAGTGCAAACGTCTTCGTAAGTTGGGTTTTCGGTGTTTCCGCCGATGTAGCCGACTTCGGTTTCTAAAACTCCAGGCAGAGTGCGAAATGATTCTTCGACTCCCCAGAAACAACCGGCGGCGAAAATGGCTTCATGTTTCATGACTCGATGATACCATAGTTTTTGCAAAAAAGGGCGAGCATCGTGGTCGTGAAACTTAAGAAGTCCGGGCTCGATTCTGACTCCGTTGTCAGGCGGCAGTTTTGATTTTTTAATTTCAGCTCTGCGGATTTGCCATTTTTTAAGTGTGTTTTCGATGAATGAGGGTGCGAGAAAAAACTCGAGAATTTTTTGGATTTTAGAAGGGGTGGATTCGAAATAGTCCCAGTTCATGGGCCGTGCGAAATAATCGCTTAAAAACTCTGAATTTTCTTCCACAATTTTCTTAAAGACTTCTTTTTGACCACTGATGGGGTCCAGACTTTGAATCCAAAAGGCCAAATAAATGTCTTGTGGCTGAAGAGCCCAACTTGAAAATCGCAGATTTTCTTCGTCGGCAAAAAAGCTGAGGCAAAAGCGGTTAGCGATTTTTGTGCCGTGGCGGCGCAGGCCAAAAATTGAGGTCAAAATTGTTAACGCCAGACGGGCGGTGAAAATCCGATTTTTTTGAGTGATCACACAGAGATCGATGTCGCTACCTTCTTTGAACATGTTCATGGGCAAGCTGTTGCAGACGGCAATCAAACGCACAAAGGGGCAAATTTTAAATATCCATTGCCATCGTGAAATTCTTCTCCATGCAATTTCTGCGCTTTTAGAGCGAGGTCCTAGAGGAATCCGCGTTTTTTGTGGTTTTCCTAGATATTTAAGTCGAAAAACCTGATCTTCATTTTCCACTTCTCGCCCTAAAAATAAGCCCAAAGCTCGAAAACTTTCATTTTCATTCGGGAAGGGGAGCGGAATTTTGTATAATGGATTCATGCCTGTTCAGAATATCGAAAGCATTCTCAAAAAACTATCGCATCGCCCCGGAGTCTATTTGTATAAAAATGAGGCTGGAGAGGTGATTTATGTGGGCAAAGCGAAAGACCTTAAAAAACGAGTCTCTTCGTATTTTCGCAAGATGAAAGATCGCCCGATGCGCACTCAAAAAATGCTTGAGAAAGCTGTGGATTTAGAATGGATTGAGGCGTCGAGCGAGTTTGAAGCGTTGGTTTTAGAGACGAATTTTATTAAAAATCATCGGCCGCGCTACAACGTGCTGATGAAAGACGACAAATATTTTATCTATATTAAGATCACGCGAAATGAAGATTATCCGCGAGTTTTGTTGACGCGACGTATTGAAAATGACGGCGCTCGTTACTTTGGCCCCAAAAGTTCGGCCGGAGCCGCTCGACGCACTCTCA
>CAZBZW010000099.1:0-3144 GCA_964496535.1 uncultured Candidatus Peribacteria bacterium | reverse complement strand
GTTCCATCCAATCCATGGTGGCGGCTCCTTCATGCACTTCTCCGATCTTGTAATTGCGTCCGGTATAAAAAAGAATACGTTCGGTGGTGGTCGTTTTACCCGCATCGATGTGGGCGGCGATTCCAATGTTACGTAGTTTTGCGAGATCGGTGTTGGTGCTCATGAGGATTGTTTAAAAATTTGCTGGAATTATAGAGAAGAAAGCCTCGAATGCAAGTGTTAATGCTTTGAGGGATGGTTAATTTTCAATGTAAGAAGCCAAGATTTCCACCAGATGGTTGTGAGATTCCACCAAATCGTCGTAGGCTTTGTGCAGAGCGGAGTCGATTGTTTGAACCTGTTTCACATCTTCCTGATAGCCGCCTTTTTCATAGTAATTGGCAGTCCCTTCGTAGGCTTGGACATAGGCTTCGGTCGCTTCTTGGTAATCGATCAAGGCGGTTTCAACCGCTTTTTCTTGATCTTCACTGCGACTGGTCAAGTTTGAGAGTTTTTTCAAATCTTCAAGAGTCACACTCATTTTCTGCGCGGCTTCTTCAAGGGGCTGAGTTTCGATTTCAGATTTTTCGGTGACCACGTTCGGAATTTGACTGTCGTAAATTTCGACGCTGTTTTGCACCTCTTCAGAAAGTGTGTTGAGCACGTTGACCACTCGATTATTGTATTCAATCGGAGTGAGTTTCAGAAAAGCACATCCTGAAAGGAGGGGCAGTGTGAGCAGTGAAATGAAGAGGAGGCGTTTCACGGAGGTGATTGTAGCAGTTTCTTTGTGGGTTTTGAACTGATGATTTGATATCATGCAAATACTCCAACTCAGACATGAAACATTCATACGTTCTTTTCGGGCTTTCAACTTTGCTTCTCGCGTCATGTCAGGGGCAGGGGTCTTTGGGGGGCGCTTCGTATCGACAGAAGACGGATGACGTCAAAATTGTCGATTTAGGCCACGGATTTCGCCGAGAAGGTGATCAAGTTTATTATGACAGCTCACCTTTGCCTGATGTTGACGCTGAATCATTTCAGATTCTGTATCAGCCGATGGCAGATTGGCCGATTTTTAAGGATAAAAACCACGTGTATGACTTTGATTTTAACCCAGTTCAAGGTGCAGACCTTGATACCTATGTTGTGCTTGGGCAGGGTTACGCCAAAGACAAGAATCATGTTTATTTCATGGGACAGCCTTTGGAGGGAGCGGATCCGGAGAGTTTTATGATTGTGGCACGGGACAATGAGCATGTTTATTGGGGTTCTCAAGAAATGCCTGGCTTGAACCTTTCTTCATTTCAGCAGATTTCGAGCCGTTATTATCGAGATGATGATTCGGTGTACCATATGTTTTACTATGAGTGTTATTACAGCTGTCCGCCCATGAAAATAGAGGGGGCTGACCCCGATAGTTTTGAAGAGATGGATTCGTATTTTGCGCGAGACAAGAGCCGAGTTTACTTGTTGGGTAAGCCGGTGGATGGGGTCGATCGAGGCAGTTTTGAAATTGTGAAGAGCGACTATGATCAGTTTTATTTTGTAGGCAAAGATAAAGATCACGTCTTCATTTCTCACACGCCTGATGGCCCGATGCCTGAACTACAGGTCTGGGAGGGGGTTGATTCAGCCACTTTTGAGATTATAGATGAGCAGACGGCTCGTGATGCGCATGGCACATATTCGCTTCCTTCTGGCGAAAAGCTTTAGAACTAAAAAACCGCCCGAAGGCGGTTTGAAAGCTTAATTTGTGAAGCTCTATTTTTTCTTCTTTGTGAAGCGTGCGTAGTGAGCGAAGGCACGGTTTGCAGCGGCCATTCGTTCGACATCATCTTTCTTCTTCATTGCGGTTCCGGTGTTTTCAGAAGCTTCTTGAATACTTTGAGCGAGCTTCTTGTACATTGCGGCCCCTTTGCGTCCACGAGCTTCTCCGATGATCCATCGGAACGAAAGCATTTGTTGACGACGAGGGTTCACTTCAAACGGCACTTGGTAGATGGAACCTCCCACACGTTTGGGGCGGACTTCCATCACAGGTTTGCAGTTTTCAATGGCACGAATGAAAGTTTCACGAGGGGTTTTGTGACCTCTCTTTTCCAGCTCAGCCAACATGTCACTGAAAATTCGACGAGCAATTGTTTTCTTGCCGCACTGCATCATGCAGTTGATGAACTTTTCACTGACTTCGTCAGATTCAGGTGGAATGTAGGTGGTGATTCGAACAGTCATGGTTTATTAAGCTTATTTCTTGGGTCGTTTAGCACCGTATTTGGAACGGCCTTGACGTCGGTCGGCGACTCCTTGTGTATCGAGGCAACCTCGAACCACGTGGTAACGCACACCAGGCAAGTCTTTCACACGTCCTCCGCGAATCATCACAATCGAGTGTTCTTGAAGGTTGTGGCCTTCTCCTCCGATATAGGCATTCACTTCCATTCCGTTGGTCAGACGCACACGGGCGTATTTTCGCAGAGCGGAGTTTGGTTTTTTAGGAGTCATGGTGGTCACTTTCACACACACACCTCGTTTGAATGGAGATGCAAGGGGAGTGACTCTGCTCTTCAAAGTGTTGAGCATGGACTGAAGCGCAGGTGATTTGCTCTTCTGTGTCTTTTGAACACGTCCTTTCCGAATGAGTTGATTGATAGTAGGCATTTCTTGAATCGCTGTAAAAGCTGGGGAACTTTATTAGTTTTTAGGCTTTAATGCAAGGGAATTTGTTGAAGTTCGGTGATTTTAGTCCTCTCGAGTGTCCACCACTTCACCGCGCATGCGGCGGCGGAAGGTTTCTCCGGCAGGAATCAAGCGACCGATGATCACGTTTTCTTTGAGACCTTCGAGCATGTCGACTCGATGTGTGGTTGAAGCTTCAACGAGCACACGGATGGTTTCTTGGAAGGAAGCGGCTGAAAGCCAGCTGCCGGTGTTCAAAGCGATGCGAGTGAGTCCGAGGAGCAAGCGTTCGAATTGCATAGGAGCTTTGCCCTCTGCTTCGAGCTTGTTGTTCTCTTCGGTGATGGTTTGGAAGTCGAGGACTTCTCCAGGTAAGAAGAGGCTGTCTCCTTGTTCCACCACACGAACTTTCGAGAACATCTGTCGAGTGATGATTTCGATGTGCGTGTCGTTACGCGTCACGCCTTGCAGCCGGTACACTTCCTG
>CAZBZW010000098.1:0-3161 GCA_964496535.1 uncultured Candidatus Peribacteria bacterium | reverse complement strand
CCACGGTCACCACTTGATCGGCCGGCAATTCAGCAATTTTTAAAAATTCATTTTCGGCTCGGTGCGCTCGCGGAAAATACGTGAGCAGATCAGACACGCGCATCAACCCCATCGCCCGAAGAATTTTAATGTAGCTGTCTCGGGTTTTTAAGAGCCGCGAATCCAGAAGTGGATCGAGTCTCATGCCAATGTTAAATAAGCAAAATTGCGTTTTCCAACCTGAAATAAGATGGGTTCAGCACTCAAGGTCAGCAAGAGCATCACTGCGGGTCTGAGCCCATTTCAATTCGCAAATGAGTTCAGGTAAGAGCCACCCGTCTTTTTCAAGAGAAATTGTGGCAATTTCATCGGGCAATTCCTTTTTTTGAAACACGGTTTTAAAGTGCTCTTCTGCCGCTTCAGCCAGCTCGGCTCCATGCAATAAAGTCACCAATTTCCGCGCCAATTCCATCTTCAAATTACGAGGATTTTCACCGCCTTCCAAACGCGCTTTGATGGCACGCCACTCAGGTTCATCGATGCGCGCGGCCAATTCGAAATAAGTCAAAATCGAAGAGTCGGGAATCGACATGGTTTTGCCATAAACATCGTTGGGAGTGTCTTGAACCGCAATGTAATTTCCGGTGGTTTTACCCATTTTCATTGCACCATCCGTGCCCACCAAAATCGGAACAGTCAGCACGTTTTGAGGTTCTTGTCCGTAGGCTTTCTGCAAGGTGCGTCCAGCCAAGAGGTTGAAAGTTTGATCGGTTCCACCCAATTCCACATCGGCCTTCAACGCCACAGAATCATAACCTTGCATCAACGGATAGAAAAATTCATGCATTGAGATCGGCAAATCGGCCTTGATGCGCTCTTGAAACATGTCGCGTTCGAGCATTTGCGCCACCGTAAACTGGGATGCCAAGGTCACCACGTCTGCAAAATTCAACGGAGCCAACCATTCGGCATTCCAACGAATTTCCACTTTTGAAACATCCAAGAATTTTGAAACTTGGCTCACATAATGTTGCGCATTGGTTTCCAATTCTTCTTGAGTGCGCATGGTGCGCGTTTCTGATTTTCCGGTCGGATCTCCAATTTGACCCGTAAAATTCCCAAACAGCAAAATCACCTGATGCCCCAATTCTTGAAATTCACGGAGCTTGTGCACCACCACCAAATGGCCCAAATGCAGATCGGATCCTGTGGGGTCAATTCCCAACTTGATACGCAATTGTTTGCCACTTTCGAGCTTTTTTCGCAGATCTTCCCTGACAATGACATCCGCAACGCCCCTTTTAAGAAGCTCATCAATCATTCTGGAATCGGTGTTCACTTTCATATTTTACCTGTAAAATAACAGCAGAATGCTAACAAAGCCCCTGTGGAAAAACAATCTCAAAGACTCGATCAACGCCTCAGTGAAGAAACAGGACTCAGCCGCAGTCATGTTGGACAATGGATCAAGTTGGGCCGTGTGAAAGTGGATGGAAAAACTCAAATGAGACCTGGGCTTTCGGTAAAAGAAGAGGCTAAAGTCGAATGGCGTGAACCCAGCGTGGAACAAAGAGAAGTGTTTAAAGGCGTCAAATACGAACCCGAAATCATCGCTGAAGACGATCATATTTTAGTGATCAGCAAAGATCCGGGCATCGTGGTTCATCCTGGGGCCGGAACTCACGAACCCACTCTCATCGAGCGTTTGAAAACCCGCGGAGAGCTCTATTTGGTGCACCGACTCGATAAAGACACATCAGGCCTTCTGCTCTTGGCAAAAGATTTACCCACACTTGAACGACTTCAAAATGAATTCAAGGAGCGTCGCATCGAAAAACACTACCTCGCATTGGTGAAAGGTCATTTCGAAGCTCAAAAAGGTACGGTCGATGGAGCAGTTGGGCGCAGTCGCAAGAATCGAATTCAAATGAGCAATCGTGCCGACGGCAAAAGTGCCCTCACCTCGTTCGAAGTTCTGAAAGTCTACAAAGAGTCGACTCTGCTCGACGTGCGCATTCACACGGGCCGCACGCATCAAATTCGTGTGCATTTGGCAGGCATCGGGCACCCGGTGGCGGGCGACCCGACTTATGGCGACCCTGACTTCAACGAAAAAATGCGAAAAAGCATCGGCCTCAAACGCATCTTCTTGCATTCATGGAAGTTGAAATGCGAAGAAAGAGCCTGGGAAGCCGTGCTCAAGAAAGATTTGGAGGAAGCGCTGAAAAAGAATTAATCTTTCTTCGCTACTTTTTTAGCCGCTGGTTTTTTAGCAACAACTTTTTTAGCAGGAGCTTTTTCTTCAGCCTCAACATTTTCTTCAGAAACTTCCTTTGCACTTGAGGCTTTGGCACCCAATGCAGAAATTTTCAAAACTTTGAGGTGAGTTTCCCATTGTCGGTGACCTTGGGTGCGTGAGTAACGTTTCTTCGAGTGAAATTTGAACACTTTAATTTTTTCACCTTTCTCTTCAGACAGAACCTTGCATTCAACAACAGCTCCAGCCACGTAAGGAGTTCCGATCTTGGTTTCTTTACCTTCTTCATCAGAAAGCAACAAAACCTCTTTGATTTTGACAGTTTCGCCAGCCTCTAGAGAAAGTTTTTCAACAGAGAATTCGTCTTTTTCAGAAACGGAGTATTGTTTTCCGCCAATCAGAACAACCGCAAACATGAGTATAAAATTAAAGCCACGACAATCTAAGCGATTCCCTGAACTTAAGCAAGAGATTTTTTCACGGAGTTTTCATTGACTCCAACGCTTTCGAAAAACAGCCTCGTAGCAACTCGAGTTCGTCTTTTTGAAATTTTTGTAAAACGAAATCTGCCAAAGGCTGGTTTGCTTTTTGAGCCTCCTCGCGATTTTCAATTCCCAAACGGAGTCGAGCCAACTCTTGAGTCTTGAAGGCCGCAATCAGAGAGCGCATGCCATTGTGAGTGCCTGCCGAGCCCGCGGTGCGAAAACGAAAGTGACCCAAAGGCAAATCGACATCGTCATAGACCACGCAGAGATCCAAAATCGACAATTCCATTTTCGTCATGAATTTCAAAAGAGCCTCACCACTTCGGTTCATAAAACTTTGGGGTTTCACCAAAATCAGCCCGTCTTTTTTAGAAAAAAGAACATCAGGCTTGAAGAGTTGAAAGGGAGGAAAGTCCAATTCTTTGGCTAAAAAATCGACA
>CAZBZW010000097.1:0-3228 GCA_964496535.1 uncultured Candidatus Peribacteria bacterium | reverse complement strand
TTTCAATGCCCGAATCAGTTTTTGGTTGGCGGCAGGGAAGGCGAGCTGTTCGAGTTCCGAAATCGGCACCCATTTTGATTCCAATTTTGTTTGTGGATTTTCGTTGGTTTGGCTTGCGTAGGCCGAAAGCTCGACCTTGAATCGCGTGTAGGCGTGCCGCAATTTCATAAAAAATTGTGGATTTTTCAGCGTGATGCCGAGCTCTTCTTGAATTTCACGTTCCAGTGCGACTTCGAGCGTTTCACCCGCTTCAACCTTGCCGCCCGGGAATTCCCACAAACCGCCCATCAATCCTTCGGCCGGACGTTCTTGAATGAATACTTCATTGTTTGCGTTGAAAATCAGCGCGACCACCACCGAAATGGCCTCGCTTGCGGCGCGTTTTTTCGGCTCTGGGAACTCTGCAGTTCGGCCTTCTTGAAATGCGCGGCACTGCGATTTTAAGGGGCAAATTTCACATTGTGGGTTCTGCGGAGTGCAGATCAACGCGCCCAATTCCATCAGCGCTTGGTTGAAATTGCGGGCTTCTTGTTGAGGCAGTGTAGCCTCAAGTTCTGCTCGCGGATCTTCATTCGACGCCAAAACTCGGGCCATCACGCGCTTCACATTGCCGTCGATCACCACTTCGGGTGCCTCAAACGCAATGCTCGAAATGGCGGCGGCCACATAATCGCCAATTCCGGGCAATGCGAGCCATTCTTTTTTGGTGCGAGGCCACGGCTTGCCTGTGAGTTGCTGTGCGGTCTTCCATAAATTTCGAGCTCTCGCGTAGTAGCCCAAACCTTGCCAGACTTGCAAAACCTCATCCACTTCAGCCTTCGCTAAATCTTCAACGGTCGGGAACCGCTCCATGAACCGCTCAAAATACGGCAAAACCGTTTTCATCTGCGTTTGCTGAAGCATGATTTCAGACACCCAAACTTGGTAGGGGTCGTAGGTGCGCCGCCAGGGAAGGGGCCGTTGGTTTTCAGTGAACCAATTGAGAAGTGGGAGGGAGTTCATCGGGGGAGAGTACTTGACGAAATATGGTTTATATGTTAAATAAAAGTCATGAATCAACTTAAAAAATTACTTGTTCCGGCCTTAGCAGTAGCTAGTTTAGAAGCTGGCTGTATTTCTTGTCCAGATCATGCTGATCAGCCTAAAACCGACTCCGCACTGACTGAAGTGGTAGAAAAAACACAAAGGTTTGTTTATTTGGCAGACCGTCATATCCATATTGATCCGAGGGATCCCGTGGCAATTGCTTCTCAAGAATCGCAATATGCCGCCTTCACTCAAGCTCTTTCTTCAGGTTCATCCATTGCACTGGTTCAAGAGGGTGCTTTTACTGAAAGTGAATTTTTACGAATGAAAAATCGTGGCTATACACCCGATGTTCTTAGAGAAATGTTTACAAAAGAAAATTATACTTTTGAGGGAGGGGCTTATCTTGCAAGTGCAAGGTTTGTTTCTGAAAATGCAGGAAGGGTTCATTTTATTGGAACTGAAACTCAGGAAGACTGGAATAAGACGTATTTGGCCGAAAATAAATTTACTCAAGGGGCAAATTTTTTCAATGAATCAGAAAATGCTATCTGCCCAACAATTGGTGGTTCGGCCACAGATATGAGGCTTTCGACTGCAATGACTTCTATCCGAAAAGGTGGCAAAAATCCCCAGGCTTTAGGCTGTTACTGTGAGGTGAGAGCACTGTTCAATGACGGCCTTAAGGAATTTATTCATGAACGTACTGTTGCAGCAGCATCTCGAGAGGCTGCAACCGCATTGGGTGCAGGTGAAGAGATCGTTTTCATTGTTGCGGGCACGAATCACTATCCTGAAATTCAGCGTCAGTTTAATGAGCGTGGTATTCCCCTAGAGACAGTATCTGCCCCGCAAATATCTCTCGGAGGCATCACTGGATTTCCGGAGCCCATGGAAGATTTGAAAGGTGCCTGCTCTTCATGGGAAGCTTCGCCTGCGGCCACCGCTTATAGGACTCAACTTGCTGCAGAAATGGAGGATGCACAAAAGAAGCTTGAAAGTGATCGATTGAAAAAAATGATCGATGATATCATGAAAGAATGATATTGAAGCTTCTTTCTAAAAATAATCTTGCATCACCCTCAAACCTCCTATAGAATCCCTCCGCTTATAAACATCTATGGCACATAAAAAAGCAGGTGGGTCGAGTAAAAACGGACGTGATTCGCGGGCGAAACGCCTTGGGGTCAAACGTTACGAAGGAACTGCAGTACGAGCAGGTTCTATTTTGATTCGTCAAAAAGGAACCAAATGGCACCCTGGTCAAAATGTGGGAATGGGAGGCGACTACACCCTTTTTGCTTTGTTGGATGGAACGGTCAAGTTCACCAAAAAGCGTGTTGTTAAGTTTGACGGTCGTCGCAAAGAAGACTCCATTGTGCACGTTGTGGCTGCTTGAGTCTGAGCTCTAAAGACGTTATAGTCGAGACAGCTTTTTTCTTATGTCTTTAGAATCTTTTTTCGGTCTCGACGATGCAGATGCCCAAGGCGCCAAAGAGGCCTCGGAAAAATATCGTGAACAAGCCGCCGCGAATGCCGCCGCCATCAAGGCTATGCCCGCGCATCAGGTCACGCAGAAAGGAAAAGAAGATCGTCTCGCACAAATTCTCATCAAATATCTCACTGACGCATCGCAGTCAGATCTCGTTTTCTTGATCGTGAAGCTTTTGCAAGAAAATGTGCCCGGCGCTTTTGTGTTGGCTATTTTGTCGATTGGTGACCCCGAACTCGAACGCGAACTTCAAAAAGAATTCAAAGAATCAGGACTTCAGAAAATTGAAACTGAAAATCTTCCGGCGCTCGCTCGCGAATTGCCCGAAAATCTGCATGCCGATCTCAACGCGTGGGGTGCGTGCATTTTGCAGGCGGGCCAGCTCGCGCCCGGACGCACCTTGCAAACGGTGCTCACGGCTGAGCAAAAATTGAAATCCATCGTGCTCGACCTCGTTGAGTTCACGTTGGAACATTATTTGTCACGTCACGGATTCTCATTTTCAGACAACGGCCTGCGCGCCTTTGCCTTGCTTTCGGTGCAATCAGTCTTGGTGCAGTTGCGCGAACTCAGTCAGCAAAAAACAGACATTCAAATTTTAGAATCTAATCCGGTCACATGAGCTATTCTTTAGGTATTATGGGGCTGGGAACCATGGGTTCTGCCCTCGCTGAAAACTTTGCATCGAAGGGAGTGAGCGTGAGCCTGTG
>CAZBZW010000096.1:746-3324 GCA_964496535.1 uncultured Candidatus Peribacteria bacterium | reverse complement strand
GGCTTCCAGTGATTTTGGGCTGGTGGGGAATCTGCTATGATTTTCGTAACCCCTTCATCACTTCACCGTTCTATAAAACATGAAAACTATTTTCACCGCTCTGGTCTGTGCCTTGCTTTTAACAGCTTGTGTCCCTCAAAATCTCGAAAATCCAAAGCCTGAAACACTCACAGAAGTACAAAGTTTCCAGATCACTCCAGAATATTTGGTGGGAGGAGAGTGGGGTCAAGAAAACAGTAGACTGGGAGCCTATCTTATCTTTAAGGAAGATGGAACTTTTGAATCCGGTTTTGCAGGTGAGTCTGATGGCATAACGGACTCAGGCCCTTTCACTATTGAGGGCAATGAGGTCACACTTAAAACAGAGCAATATTCGGACCTTTCGCTTGAAGAAGCCCAAAAAATATGGCCCTATCTCATACAGCAAGCCGATAGGCATCTGACATTCGGACAAGCCCAGGACTCCTTCTTTTCAACGGACTATTTGGCTCAAGAGGGCCGCATTGTCTACTGGAATCAAAATGCAGAAATTCCAGAAGGAAGCGCTCGACGCTATGAAAATTACTTATTGCTCACGACTCGACCTGAATGGGAGCTGAAAACCGATGCCGCCCTCAAGCCCATTCCTAGGGCCAATCCAAACGCCTATACTTACAGTTTTGACGATGGAATGGGAGGTCCACAGCCATTTTCAGACTTTTACAGAGGAGCGGTGGCGCGCACTCAATTTAAAGAAACGGTGAATGGGGTAGAGGATTATTGGTATCTCGTACATGTGGATTTAGGTTGGTATACTTTGGCTTGGCTCGGTGAAACGTCGACACATGTGAGCCTCGGCTGGGTGCACGGATCAGAACTGGAACAGTTGTAGTCGAGTTCAAATGAATATCGAAATCCAACTCGTCAAAGCCTTCACTCAAAACCCCGAAGAAGGGAATCCCGCGGGTGTGATTTTGGAGGCAGACGGTTTGAGTCAGGGGCAGATGCAGAAAATTGCCCAGGAACTCGGTTTCAGCGAGTCTGCTTTTCTGTTCACTCCCACCGATGCAGACGCCGACAGAAGAATTCGATTTTTCAGCCCCCACCAAAGAGGTGGATTTTTGTGCCCACGCCACTTTGGCCGCAGTTCGAGCTCTTTTAGACAGCGGAATGATCCAAGGAGGGAAATCTGTGGCACTCCAAACCAGCGCCAAAATCGTTCCTGTGCAAATCGCACCCGATGGACGCCTGACCATGACCCAAAGCGAGCCCTTTTTCTCACCCATGCTGGTGCATGCTTCCGAAATCGCACCTCTCATTGGAACTCTTGCAAATAGAATCACAGGACTGCTTAAAATCGTATCGACAGGCACGCCCAAGCTCATGATCCCCATCGACTCCCTTCAAACTTTATGGAATCTTCAGCCCGACTCCGAAAGAATCATTCAGTATTGTGAAGAGACAGGAGCGCGCGGGCTCTACGCATTCACTCCTGACCTCACAAATCACGATCACTACATAGCTCGCCAATTCAATCCCTGGGCGGGAATCAACGAAGACCCGGTCACAGGAATCGCGGCTGGAGCTTTAGGCGCTTACCTCAGAGAAATTTCGCCCTCACACCCCACTCAATTCACGGTCGCACAAGGGACGAATCTAGGAAAGCCAGGCCGAATTTATGTGGACACCCGAGAAACAGCAGTTCGAGTCGGCGGCTATGCGGTGGGATTCGGCCAAAAGGCGCTTCAAGTGCCGCAGGTTTTTTGACTTTTCTCTGAAATAGTCTATACTCAACAGTGGTTTTTTTAGAGAAAATATGGATCGAAGGATTGCATACCTTTTCACCACCCTCGCCGCCTGTACCCCCGAGGGTAATTTGGATTTGACCCTCGACCCTTCGAACCTGAACGACACGCCAACCGTCGACACAGTGGACACGGCACAAGGCGGTGAACCTGTCGAACCGCCTGTAGACGCAAGCATTTCTTATAGAAACCAGCAATTCACCGACCTTCTGAACGCCACTGTGGGTGGGATTGGCTCAGAACTTTGCCCACCTGAAGAATTGGATTGCGATTGGCGGGCAGACTATAAGAGTGACGCTTTTAGAGATACAATTCTCGAAGCACTCAGCGTAACCGGAGAAAACGGAGATTCTGCCTGGGAAGATTTACTGGCACGTCGATTTCCGGCAGGCGACACCGTCGTGGTGGCATCCACACCGATCGCAGGATTCGACCTCGAGTATCACGACGCATATCGAATCGTCTTCACATTGGTACACGACGGAGAGACACCTCCATTGCCCGATGAAATGGGATTGGTCCAGCCCCAAGACCCCACATTTTACTGCGATCTCATCACGGACCCCGAAGGATTGAATGGATCAATGGAGTGTCATGTGGGCAGTAATGGCCGAGTTGATCCAACAGAAATTTCCACATATTTTTATGCAGATGGAATCAATCATTCGGGCGTTTCGACGCTCAATTTGAACGGGACTATCTATTCAGATGTTGGAGCGGTCACCGCAGGTAGCTTTGCAGACGCCGCAAGACGCATGAAAGAAGCCGCCGCGTCCGTACGGGGATACCCCGAA
>CAZBZW010000096.1:0-736 GCA_964496535.1 uncultured Candidatus Peribacteria bacterium | reverse complement strand
TTTTGAAGTGTTTGCCGAGCTGGCCTGTGTGGTCGACGTGAGGACCTCCACAGATTTCTTTTGAGAATGTACCCATGGTGTAAACCTTCACTTTGCCTTCGAGTTCACCTTCGTATTTGTCGACGAAGACACCTGTGGCATCTATATCGCGGGCTTCTTGCACGGTCATCTCTTTCCACGAAACCGGATGATCGGCGGCAATCGCCTCGTTCACAATGCGCTCGACTTCGGCAATTTGTTCGGGCGTCAAACGGTCGGGATGATTGAAGTCAAAACGCAAACGCTCAGCGGTGATGTTCGAACCTTTTTGCTCGACATGCTTGCCCAAAACACGACGCAAAGCCTCGAGCATGAGATGAGTCGCTGTGTGCAAACGCTTGGTTTCTTCACTGTGATCGGCGAGTCCTCCAGCGAACTTTTGAGCCGAACCCGCACGCGATTTTTCTTGATGTGCGATGAAGGCGGTTTCAAAGCCTTCTTTTTCAACTTCAATGCCATGATCAGCCATGATTTCAACGGTCATTTCGAGTGGAAATCCAAAGGCTTCAAAATAGTGAAATGCGCGGTCGCCTCGCAACTTCCATGAATGCTCTGCAAGGTCGCACGCAATCGCTCGAACGCTCTCAGGAACTTCCACGGTTTTTTCAGCCGCCGCCCCTTTGAATTCCATGCGCATTTGCTTCAAAATGGGTCGCAACACATCGTTCAAAGTGGACAGCATTTCAGGTCCACTCAC
>CAZBZW010000095.1:2772-3330 GCA_964496535.1 uncultured Candidatus Peribacteria bacterium | reverse complement strand
TCGTCCTGGCCGGGCGTGCGGCCGCCTAAGACCCGGTCCAGTTCCTCGTGCAGACGCGCCTCGACCTCGGGGTGCTGGGAGCGCACGTACCAGAGCCAGCCCATCGCCGTCGCCGTGGTCTCGTGGCCGGCGATGAAGATGGTGATCACTTCGTCACAAAACTCGTTGCACCCAACCACGCGAGGTTGAAAATCGAACGCATTGAGTCGGCAAAGCTTGCACTTTCGAGCAAAATTCCATTCGGCTCCTCCTCTTCCAACGAAAAAATCGCCACCTTATTTTCGTAGATGGAAATTTCGTTTTTGAACGAAAATTCCTCTTGATTCACGAGCACAATCTCCACCAAAAAAGGATCGTAATTCGGAGGATAAAATTGATCGATAATCGCCACTTTTTCGGCCGTAACAGGAGATAGATAGCGTGTTTTCAAACCACGTTCGATCTTGCGTCGGCAGTAATCTTTGAAGTATCCGGGCAGGAGCTTTCCGAGCGCGCCGATGTTGGTGTAACCCAAAATTTCCTTGTCGGTGGTCTTCAAAATATCTTCAAAAATGTTCT
>CAZBZW010000095.1:0-2762 GCA_964496535.1 uncultured Candidatus Peribacteria bacterium | reverse complement strand
ATCGGCCAGCAGCACGGCGATGGGCGCATTCACCTTCACGCCCTCGGTGCCTTCATAAAAACGAATCTTGGGTTTGAAGGTGAGAATATTCGAAATCGAGAGCAGTTGCGGCACCAATTGCCGCGCCTTTTTCAATTTGCCCTCTGAAATTTCAATGAAGCGCGAGGGCTCTTCTACGGTGAACCAGAGCGTTTTGCCCTTGCTGTAAAAATTCATCAGACCTTTGCGCACCAAATTGTTGAGCAAGTGATAACAGGTGGCTCGATTCACTCCCGATCGCCGCGCAATCGTACTCGCAAACGAGCCGCCCAACTCCAGGGTCGCGAGGTAAACCTTCGCCTCTTCTGAGCTGAGGCCGAGTTCCATCAAGTCTTGAATCATGTGTGTTGTTCAAAAAGTTCAACAGATTTTAATTTAAAGCATTTTTTCATAAAAGTTAAGGTTAAAAACTCGCCAGAACTGCCATAAAAATCGTTCAAAAAAATGAACAACAGGTTTGTGCTGGCCTCACAACCATGTTAAGAAAGCCTCATGAACACCACAGAACTTCAAGCATTCATTCAGAAGGTTTCCCCCAACATTGGAGGGCAAGTCTACCCTTTTCCGCTTCCTGGTTTGCCATGGGAAGTGAGACATCAAGAGCGCCTCACATTTCGAAACGAGCGCCACCTTTATCATCGCAAATGCGATTTCACTCAAAAAGAAATCCTTTCGATGTATCGAAAAGATGCGCCCTTCCCCGTTTACTGTCCTGAAATTTGGTTTGGTGACAAGTGGGATGCCAAAGATTACGGTCGCGACTACGATTTCAACCGGCCTTTTTTCGACCAATTTAAAGACTTGCTCCACACTGTACCTCACCTCTCGTTGATTTCTCACAGCAATGAAAATTGCGACTTCTGCAACATCGTGGGCAAGTGTCGCAACTGCTACCTCTGCTTCGGATCCATCAACTGTGAAGATTGTTATTACGGCAATCCGTTCGAGTGTCGAAATACGAGCGATTCGCTGGTCTTACGCAATTCGGAACTCTGCATCGAGTGCATGGATTCTACACAACTCTACAACTGTTATTCCTGTCAAAACTGCAATCACTCACAGAATTTGATCATGTGTTTTGGAGTCGACAACTCCGAAGATTGCATCGCCTGCGTCGGCCTCAATCGCAAAAAATTTCATATCCTCAATCGGCCTCATTCGCCTGAGGATTACAAAACCAAACGAGAACAACTTTTAAAAGAAGGCCGCCCTGCCCTCCAGCGGCTTCAAAAGGAATTCGAGGCACTCAAACTCAGCATGCCCCACCGCGCCTATATTGGAACCAGCAACGAAAATATTTCGGGCGACTACATTTGGAATTCTAAAAACTCCCACGACGCCTTCAATGTTTCGGAATGTGAAGATGTGCATCAAGTCGGCCAACTGCTCAAAAGCAAAGACATTGTCGATGCCGAACACGGAGAATACGGAGAACTTTTGTACGAATTCATGGCCTATTTCGATAACGTGACTCGCTCCGCTTTTTCTTATTTTTGTTGGGACAACGTGAGTGAACTTTTTTATTGCGCGCACTGCACTTACGGAGTCAAAAACTGTTTCGGTTCCGTGGCCTTGCGCCGCTCGGAGTATTGCATTCTCAACAAGCAATACACAAAAGAAGAATACGAAGCGCTACTGCCGCGCATCATTGAACACATGAAATCCACCGGCGAATGGGGACGATTTTTCCCCGTCAGCGTGTCGCCCTTTGCCTACAACGAGACCATCGCTCACGAGTACTTTCCTCTCAGTGCCGAAGAAGTGCGAGCTCGCGGTTGGCAGTGGATTGAAGACGACACCCGCGAACTCTATCGTGGCCCTACCGTCACCGTTCCCGACAGCATTCAAAACACGCCCGGTGACATTTGCAGCGCCATTTTGCACTGTGAGCAGACCGGCCGGCCTTATAAAATCATTCCCCAAGAACTCAAACTTTATAAAACTCTAGGAGTTCCCGCCCCTCGCGTTTGTCCCGACCAACGCCATCTCAATCGGCTCAAAAAACGAAATCCGCGCAAACTCTACACACGAAACTGCGCCCAATGTGCCGCGCCAATCCAAACCACCTACGCTCCCGAACGCCTTGAAAAAGTGGTTTGTGAAAGCTGCTATCAGAATCTCACCTATTGAGCCACAAAACTCGTCGCGCCCAACCACGCGAGGTTGAAAATCGCCCGCTCTGTTTTGGCGTAGACGGCCGAGTCGATCACCAGGCCAATCATCTCTTTCGGATTCAGCGACAGCACCGCCACTCGCTGATCGTAAATTGAAATCTGATTTTCAAAGTTGAATTCGTTCGGGTTCACAAACAAAATCTCCACCAACTCTTGTGGATAGCCCTCCGGATAAAACCGTTCAATGAACTGTCTCGCCTGTGCCGTTGAAGGTGAAAGCCAACGCGTTTTGATTCCACGCTTCACCAATTTTTCGGCATAATTTTTAAGATAGTCGGGCATCAACGCGCCCAGTGCTTCGAGGTTGGTGTATCCCAAAACTTCCGACTTCGCCTCTAAAGTCTGATCTAAAATCGCTTTCACGCCCTCGATGCCTTCATAGGAGCGAATCACAGGTTTGAAACCTGAAGTTTTGCCCAAATTCAGCAGTGAAGGGAGCATTTTTTTCGCGCCCGGCCACTTGTCCTCCATCTGATTCACCAAAACTTGCGGCGGCTCGGCCACAAACAACTTCACCTTCCCTTTCAGGTTCACCGTGACCAAGCCTTG
>CAZBZW010000094.1:0-3345 GCA_964496535.1 uncultured Candidatus Peribacteria bacterium | reverse complement strand
TCCCAAACCCCGCAATGACCGAATATTTAAAGTTCATGGTATTCCAAATACAAAGGCCCCACGGCAATCACATCACCGAATGCGATGCCCGCGCGCACCAATGCACGCATGATGCCCATCTTTTTCATCACGTCGTAAACACGTTCCACACCTTCATCGTGCTCAGGGTTCGTCATACGAGCGATTTGCTCGATACGCGCCCCTTTTACACGCAAAATCTGTACCACTCGAGTGTCATCTTCATGCGATGAACGGGCCAACAGCACCTGACCCAAGTCAGTGAGTTTTTTAGAGCCTTCCAAAGCCACACTGAAACCCTGTTCATCCACAAAAAATTTGGGCACATAAGCAATTTCGTCAGCCGGGGGTGGAGCGATCACAACCTTATTTTCTTCTTCACGCACCATTTTATGCAATTGGAAGACCAATTCTTTCAAACCTGTTCCGGTGATGGCTGAAATGAACTGAACCCGCGTTTTCAACTTGGGGAATTTCTTTAAAAAAGTCTTGAGCAGTGATTTTTGGTCGTCTTCAGGAATCGAGTCGACCTTATTGATCGCCACCCAGAATGTTTTTTTAGAAAGCTCGGCATCATAATTTTTCAATTCATGACCCAGAATTTCAAATTGTTTTTCAATGGTCATGTTGTCGTACGAAAACGGATCCAGCACATAAAGCAAAACGGCGGTGCGAGAAACGTGCTTCAAAAAGCGCACTCCCAAGCCCTTCCCTTCGCTCGCTCCTTCAATCAAACCCGGCAAGTCGGCCACCACAAAGCTCTGATGCGCGTCACCTCCAAAACGAGACAAATCCACCACACCCAAGTTGGGAACCAAAGTCGTGAATGGGTAGTCGCCAATCTTGGGTTTGGCTGCTGAAATATGTGAGATCAATGTGGATTTTCCGGCAGAAGGAAAGCCCAAAAGCCCCACATGCGCCACCAGTTGAAGCTCCAAACGAATTTTAAGATGTTCACCGATGTCGCCCAGTTCAGCAAATTGAGGAGCTTGACGCACACTCGAAGAAAAATTGGCATTCCCGTAACCTCCGCGACCTCCCCTCGCCACTCGAAAACGTTCGTAGGGAGTTTGAAAATCATGCAACAATTCGCCGGTTTCATCGTTGTAAACCAAAGTGCCCACGGGAACTTTCAAGACCAAATATTCAGAACCGGGCCCTGCTTTATCTCGGGTGTGGCCATTTTTAGCATCTTCAGCAGAAAAATGCTTTCGACCTAAAAAGTGACGGAGTGTGTTGTAGTTCGGGTCCGATTCAATATCGACACTTCCTCCATTCCCTCCATCCCCACCATCAGGCGGGCCATACGGAATGAATTTTTCACGCATGAAACTGACCATTCCATTGCCTCCTCGGCCTCCGGAAACTTCGAGATGAACTTCATCAAAAAACATAGGAATTTATTTGCTGGCTTGAATCGCTTCTTCAATCAGATTATCAAAGTAAAAAACAGTGTCGAGCGGAATGACTTGATTTGGATCCTCTTCAAAAGGCCAGGCACCTACGAGAATATGCCCATTGATTGCAAAAGTAGGAGTTCCTGAAATGGAATATCCTCGAGCCGCGGTGTAATCGGCCGCCACTTCGTCGGCCATTTTTTCATTGTCTAAACAGGCTGAAATATCGTAACCCAAACCTTGGGCAATGCTCACCATTCCGGCCTTGGGGTCTTCCACTCCAGACCATTGAGCGGCATCGGTGAAGAGCGCTTCATGCATTTTGTAATAAGCTTCATCTCCATTTTCACCCACACATTCTGCCGCCTGAGCCGCTAGAGCGGATTGAGGATGTTTTGTAGGAGTGTAGTCGCGGTAAATGAAGCGAACCTTACCCGTGTCGATGTATTTCGATTTGATTTTTGCGAAGCTCTGCGCGTGGAACATTTGGCAGTAGTAACATTGATAGTCACTGAACTCCACAATAGTCACCGGCGCATTGGGGTTGCCCAAAACCGCATCATCGTCGGTCGAAATTTCAAGAGCGGGCAATTCTTCGATTGAACCAATACGAGCAGGAGCCGAAGTTGAAGTATTCGAATCGGTCGATTCCGTATCGGTTAATTTAGAAAAACCTCCGGTGAACAAAAGACCGGCCATCAGACCAATCAGTAAAAAACTGAAGGCAATGGCCAACTGAGAACCGTTATTATTAGATGAAGGCGTGGGCATGGAAAAACTTTAAGAGGACACGAGTGTAGCATCTTGTGGAGCAAATGAAAATGCGCTAAAGTCGGCTCGCTCAAAAAATGCCGGAGTGGCGGAACTGGTAGACGCGCGGGACTCAAAATCCCGTTCCTTCACGGGAGTGTGGGTTCGATTCCCACCTTCGGCACCATACTCAAAACAGAATGAAATTCTAGTTTTGAGCTACTCCAACTTCCTCCCCTTTCTCTGGAACGTGATCGCAAAGCGGTGCGCTTCATCACGAATCGACTGGCACAACTTCAAACCGGGTGAACTTTTCGGCAGAATAATGGGCTTTTTCGCGCCCGGCAGAAAAATCTCCTCTCGTTTTTTGGCCAGACCAATCATGGGAATTTCAAACCCCAGTTCATTCATCGCTTCGTAAGCCATTGAAATTTGGCCCTTGCCTCCGTCGATCAAAATCAAATCGGGGGCGGAATCAAACGCGCCACTCTGAATCGTCACTCCTGAAAAAGCGAGGAAGTCAGGCTTGTTTTTAAGTTCAGTGAAGCCCATGTCTAACAGTGCGATGTGCTCCGTAAAAAGACGTTGAGCATAGACGCGCTTCAACTTTTCTTTCTTGAAAAACTCTGAAATCCACCACTTCGCGACTGAAAAAGGCAAATCACCCTTCACTTCTAAATCTGAAATATCAGCCAAACGCGGAGCTGATGAGGTCAACTTCCAGACAAACTGCGCCCGAACTTCTTTGGCGTTCAAAAGTTCACAAACGCCCTCGCGCACTTTCACCTTCCAAATTTTAGACGGCCGTGACAAATGAGCTAAACGTCGACTCAAGACCTCTTTCATCGAAGCAAAGTCATCGATTTTTCCCTCTTCCAAACTACGCAAATGAAAATGACGATATTCTTTAGGAGCCGATTCTCCGTTCAAAAAAACAACCATCGAGGCGACCGTGCCTTCCCCACCAAAATGGGAAATATCGTAGGCTTCCATGCGACGCGGCGCTTTTTTCAGCTCTAAAACTCGAGCCAAATCCTCCACACGATCTTCCCCACTGTTCGGATCTTTCAAGAATTTGATCTGACTCTGTTTTTGAAAATTGATGGCATTTTTGTGAGCCATTTGAATCAACTCAGAACGTGGGCCCCGTTGTGGAAGATTCAGACCGACCCGATGCCCC
>CAZBZW010000093.1:0-3397 GCA_964496535.1 uncultured Candidatus Peribacteria bacterium | reverse complement strand
CTAAAATCGGTGTTGAAATTCCCGATACGACCATGAAATCAATTCTCGGACGACTTGGTTTTGAAATCGAAGAAACCAAAGATTCATGGAATGTGAGCATTCCTTCATGGCGTGCCACCGGCGACGTGAGTATTCCAGAAGATCTCGTTGAAGAAGTGGCTCGCATTTACGGCTACAATCAAATTCAATCTGCATTGCCTGAACTTCCGATTCAAGCACCTCAGCCAAATCTCGAACGAAAAAATGAACATGAAATGCGCCGCATTCTCGCACACAACATGGGCTTCACCGAGCTCTTCAATTATTCATTTTACGGCCGAGAAATTCTCGAAAAATGCGGTATGAGCGAAGAAGGTCACTTGCGTATTTTGAACCCCCTGTCTGAAGATCAGACTCACATGCGTTCGACCATGACACCCAATGTACTGGCCGCAATCGCAAAAAATGCGCGCCAGCGTGAAACCATGCGCACGTTCGAACTCGGACGCACCTACAAACCGGGTAAAACAATCATGCCCAATGAGATCAAACGTCTGAATGTGGCCATCGCCGAACTCGACCCCAAACGCGATATTTTTTATGGCATCAAGGGCGCGCTCGATCACCTCGTGCATGCGTTCAAAACACCGCGCGCCGAACTGCGTCCATCCGAAAAAATTCCGCCCTATGCTCACCCTAAAAAATGCTTCGACATTTTTGTCGACGATCAAAATATCGGTGTGATTTTTGCGGTGCACCCCACCACACTCAAAAACTTTGACATTCCGCATCAGGTGGGAATTTTCGCCCTCGAATTTTCGAAACTCTCCGCTTTGCGAAATGAAAATTTCGGCTTCAAAGAACCTGCAAAATTCCCAGGAATGAGCCTCGATATTTCGGTATTGATCGACGAGAAAACTCCCGTAGGAGAGCTCACAAAAACGCTTGAATCCGCGGACAGTCTACATATTATCGAATCCATCAAATTATTTGATGTTTACACAGGGAAAGGCGTGCCCGAAGGTCAAAAATCTCTCGCATATTCCATTCAACTCAGACACCCCGAACGCACCCTCACCGAAGAGGAGTTCACACAGACCCAAAAAGGCCTCTTCCTTGCACTTGAACAGATTGGTGGTACAATTCGAGGTAAGTCGAACTAGCACCCAACAATGAAACAGTGGACCCGTCGGGCTGTGCACCATGCCTGGGAAAAACTCAAACCGCGCGAACATCACTCCAAAATGGAGCAACGCCTTCGCAAAGCCCTGATCGCCGCACTGGGCGGCCTCTTAGCGATGGCGACCTTTATGCTTCTCTACACCTTCTATTTGGTGCTTTTTGTTTTGCCCTCACCTGGCTCTCTTAAAGATCTCAATCTCACCGAGTCGACCCTCATCATGGATCGCGAAGGCAATACTCTTTACGCCATTCATGGTGAAGAAAATCGCAAATCGCTCGACTCACTCGATGATATTTCACCCTGGCTGCAATCAGCCACGCTGGCCATCGAGGATGATCAATTTTATCATCACATTGGAATCGACATTCCAGGTCTTGTCAAAGCCCTGTTGTCAGAAATTGGAATCGGAAGTCCTCGCGGAGGGTCCACCATCACTCAACAGTTCGTCAAAAACACATTCCTCACGCCGGAACGCAGTTTTAAACGAAAATTCCAAGAGATCATTTTAGCCCTAGGGCTCGAAGTCCGGTTCAGCAAAGATGACATTCTTTTGATGTATTTGAACGCGATTCCTTACGGAAGCAATGCCTACGGAATTGAACTCGCAGCGAACCGCTATTTTGGCAAAACGGCCGACGAGCTGGATCTTGCGCAGGCCGCCATTCTAGCCTCCATCCCACAAGCCCCCACACGCTACTCACCTTACGGAAATTATCGTTACAGCACAGTTCAAATTCCACTCACGGCCGAATCGCTAGGCACCCGAAAAATCACGAGCGAATCGGACCTCACCGACGACGAATGGACTCGCGGGCTGATCGGTCAAACAATCACACTCCCCGACGGATCGAGCTTCTATTTGCGCGGCCGCAGTGATTTGGTTTTAGAGCGAATGAAAACACTGGGAATGATCAGTGAAGACGAGCGTTCTGAGGCCAGCACGGAAATTCAAAAAATTGAATTCACCCCTTATAAAGATACGATAGCCGCCCCTCATTTCGTACTCTGGATTAAAGAATTATTGGAGGAAAAATATGGCGCACCCGTCGTAGAACAAGGGGGCTTGAAGGTCTACACCACGCTAGACCCACAATTCCAGAAAGCTGCTGAAGATGCGGTAGCCACGCAAAAAGAACGCAACACTCAAAACTACGGTGCAGACGACGCCGCCATGGTTGTGACCCAGCCCAAAACTGGCCAAATTTTAGCCATGGTCGGATCTTCCGATTATTTCGACGATGCGATCAATGGTCAGGTGAACATGGCCACAGCTTATCGCCAGCCCGGGTCCTCATTTAAGCCTTTTGTGTATGCACTGGCATTCTTAAATCGTTACACGCCAGCAACCGTTTTGTATGACGTCAAAACCACCATCGGGGGCCTCACCCCAAAAAACTATGCTGGAGATTTCCGTGGCCCCATGAGCATTCGTGAAGCGCTCGGACAGTCTCGAAACATTCCCGCCATCAAAGCATTTTTTTTAGCGGGGGAAGAAGCGGCCCTCATTCCATTTACAAAAAGTTTTGGATTCACCTTCCCTCTATTGACCGAAGGAAATTTGCCCGGCTATTCCATGGCTTTGGGCGTGCTCGAAACCAGTCCGCTCGAAATGGCTGAGGCTTATGGGGTCTTCGCAAACATGGGTGATCGAGTGCCTCTCACTTCCATTTTAAAAATCGAAAATGCCCAGGGCGAAGTGCTCGAACAATTCGATGAAAGCACCATCAAGCCCAATCAAGTCTTAGATCCTGAAGTGGCTTTTTTGATCAACGACATTCTTTCAGACCCGACCGTTTCATTGGGTGCCGGTGTGCGTGTTGAGACTCTCGACAACGCCGCAAAAACAGGCACCTCGACCGACAACGAAGGGAACCCAAACGATGCCTGGATTGCCACTTACACGCCCACGCTAGTGAGCATCGTTTGGACAGGAAAAGCGAATGGTGACCCCATGAAGCCCAATGCCGACGGTTACAATAATGCCGCCCCCATTTGGAAGACCTTTGCCAATACAATCTTGGATCGCCTCACCCCTGCAGAATGGCCTCGACCCGAGGGCATCAAAGAAGTCGCCATCAGTCGTGCGAGTGGAAAGTTGCCCACGGAACTCACGCCGTCTGATATGATCAAAACCGAGGTTTTTGCGAGCTTTGCAGTGCCCACCGAACCCGATGATGCGTACGAGAAAGTGGCAGTTGAAAACGTTAGCGGAAGACGCGCCACACCCTACTCACC
>CAZBZW010000092.1:0-3462 GCA_964496535.1 uncultured Candidatus Peribacteria bacterium | reverse complement strand
TTGAAGTGCCGATTGTGAGTTTTGGTGGTCTCGTTGCAAATATGATCTTGAAGTATGGAGCGGGAACAGCCAACGACAGTCTTTCAGCTCCCACCATTTCTTCAGCTACCGACTCAGCTGTGAGCGGTACCGGCGCATGTGCATCATGCATCGTCGACCTATATACCAACAGCGCGAGTGACGGAGCTCTTTATCTCACCAGCACCACCGCCGATGGATCCGGTAACTTCTCATTCACAGGTTTGAATTTGGCCTCTTACAATAAAGTCATTGCCACTCACACCAATGGAAGTGGCTCAACCTCGCCTTCAACCCTGGCTTTCAGCATAACCCACAGCAATGCACCCACTGTGGCCAGCATTTCAGGAGTCGAAACCACGAACGGAACAGGTAACGTGACCGCAACCGTCACCACCATCGACGATGCGGACGACGACAACGTTCAGCTCAAATTTGAATATTCCAATGATGGCGGAACCACCTGGTACGACCCCACACTCGCCAGCGCTTCCACCGGAACTCTCAATAACGCACAAACCTACCAAGTGTCCTCGATCAGCACCGCAAGTGGAGCCGTTGCGAGCTTCACCATCACATGGGCTGCGGCCACCGACCTTTCATCGACCACCGATATCACCAATGCCAAACTGCGTGTGACACCTTACGACGGAATCACCGCGGGCAGTGTTTCAACCAGCTCAAGCTTCAATCTTGACTTGGCCGACCCTGTAGCGCCCACGTTGAGCTACAGTTCAAGCATCGCATCTGCATCTGCAGTAATCACAGGTAGTGCCACTGAAGACAACTCTAGTGTGTATGTCGATGGCGTGGATTCAGGAACCGATACAGATGGATCGGGAGCTTTCACGATCACCGTCGATACCCCAGTGGTAGGAACCAACAGTAAATCAATAACAATTGTAGACCCATATGGGAATGTCAGTACTGCATCGGTCGCCAATTTCACTCGAACCAGTACTTCGATCATGAGTGGAGGAAGTTCATGGAGCACATCACAAAGCAATTCGCAAGAAACCGCGCCCAGCACCGACACCACTGAAGAAAGTATGGCTGGTGAAGAAGAAAGCGCTCCTACAGAGGTGACTCCGACTGAAACACCCGAAGAAACGGTCGTAGAAACACCGACTCAAACCATTCCTGAAGAAACCACTCCTACCGAAGAGCCGACTTCAACTGAAACAGCGATCGAAGAAACCGTGAGCTCCGAAATTGGATCCGATACCATCACGGAACTCAGTGATGCTCAAGCTCAAACAAGCTTTAGCAGTCAGGTCTCAGAAACGGTTTCTCCTCGTGAAGCCTATGTTGATCAAGAGCCCGTTCGACAGAGTGTATTCGCCAGCGGAGGATCAGAAGCAACATCTGAAACCGCCGCACTCATTCAAAAGAGCGATTTATTCTCAGACGTCACCGCCGATGGAATTCCTGAAATTCTCATCACACTCAGCGGCGAAAACCCTAAAGACTTCAACGCAAAAGGCGATGATGATCAAGACGGTCTCACCAACGGCGAAGAATTGGCTTACGGCTGTACCTTGAGCCGAAAAGATACCGACGGCGACAGTTTGAGCGATCTCGATGAAGTCTTCGCAGGAACTGATTGTGGATCTTACGACACCGATATGGACGGAATTGCCGATGCCAGCGATTCAGATCCGCTCAACCCCAACCGATTGGTGGTAACAGAACAAAAAGAATCCACCTACCTCGCCGAACTCACCAAAAATCTCGAAGCCAAAGGGCAATCCACTCAAGACATTTCGATCAAAACAACTGATTTTGATCTCGATGGAATTGCAGACTGGGAAGAATTGCGTATTGGAACCGACCCCATGGTGGCCGATTCTGACGCAGATGGAATTTTGGATGGAGCCGAAGTGCTCAACTACGGAACAGATCCTTCTAAAGCCAATCAAACAGATGATCTTCGCGATTTACGCATCACAAATGTGACCGAAGACAGTTTCGTTCCTGAAGGGGCTCAGGTCTTTTCAGGTCGAGGTGAACCCAACACCAACGTCTATCTCTATCGTCTCAACGAAAAGGGCAATGAAGTGCTCATGGGTAAAACTGAAACCGACAAAACAGGTCTCTTCCACATGATCGCTTACGGGTTTGATATTGGAGATAGTGTGGTCTATGCCACGTCTGGAGCCACCAAAGCTCAAATCAAAGACATGTCCCAAATCATGCCACTCAGTGTGGTGGAAGACACTGGTGTGAAAACCCCTGAAATGAATACCGACCTCAGCCAACTCGACCTTCAAGAGGGTGGATTGCCACTCAGCGCCAAGGAAGGTCAAAAACTCGTGGTGACATGGCACAGTGCCGTGCTCTCTCAAACCTTGATCGCCGATGCGAGCGGAAAGGTCATTCGCATCAAACCTCAAACCACGCTCGAAAAAGGTGAACACACGGTCACATGGTATGCAGTCGATCCCGAAACAGGACTCCGAAGTCAACCTGAAACATTGCAGTTTGAACTCACAACTGCCGGTTTCATTCGACCTCAATTCGTCACCGGTGAACGCAGTCAAAATATGATTCGTGTGCTAGGCTCACTCGTGGTCTTGCTTTCCATCAGCGTGGTCACTTTGATATTAAAGAAGCGACGCGGGATTCAAGCAAACACAAAAGCATGAACTCTAGAACCAAAATCATCGCCACTTTAGGTCCTTCATGCGAAGATCCAAAAGTGCTCAAAGAAATGATTCAAGCGGGCATGAACATTGCCCGCTTGAATGCGTCTCACGGCACCTTTGACCAGTTTGAAAAAATGGTCACAACCCTGCGATCACTTGAACTCGAAACCGGCAAACGAGTGGGTATTCTGCTTGATCTTCAAGGGCCCAAAATTCGGCTCGGCTCGTTACCCGCGGAAGGCATCAGCCTTCAAAAAGGTCAAACGATCGTCTTCAGCACAGAAGAAGAAACGGGCTGTATTCCGATTGCGGGAGCCAACGAACTTCCTGAATTCATTCGACCTCAGCAACGCATTCTCGTTGAAGATGGCATGATTCAAACTGAAGTGCAGTCAGTTCAAGGCAGTCGCATCACTGCTCTCGCCCTGAACGACGGTAAATTACAATCTCATAAAGGTGTTAACCTGCCCGACACCGACTGGGATCAAAAAAAAGCTCTCACCGACAAAGATCGTGAGAACCTTGAATTTGGAGTGAAAACCTTAAAAGTCGATGCAGTCGCTCTCTCGTTTGTTGAAAATGCCGAAGGACTCAAAACCGTGCGCCAACTGATTCGAAAGTGGACTCACTCCCCTGTCACCCTCATTGCAAAGATCGAACGTCCTCAGGCCATTCAAAACCTAGAATCGATCTTAAATGCCAGCGACGCTGTCATGGTCGCACGAGGCGATCTCGCCATCGAAACTTCTCTTGAATCAGTGCCCATTTATCAAAAACAAATTGTTGAAATGGCTCGCGC
>CAZBZW010000091.1:3131-3482 GCA_964496535.1 uncultured Candidatus Peribacteria bacterium | reverse complement strand
TCACAGTCTGCTTCGACATTTGGCCGAAACTGAAAATGCCATGATTTTGAGCAGTCGAAATAAAAGTGACCTGCTTTTGGGCTTTGGCCAAAGTGAAGAAGAACTCCCCCACGCCGTACATCCGCTCGGAGATCTTTATAAAACCGAGGTTCAAGAGTTGGGCGCGTTCATCGGCCTGCCTGAAGAAATCCTCAAAAAAGCGCCGGCAAGGGGCCTACAAGCGGGGGTCACCGACGAAAACGAACTTGGGGCGCCCTGGGCCTTGCTCGACGAAATTTTGCGCAAGTTTGCGGCGCGTCACGATCCCGAAGAGCTCATTCAAAATGGGCTCGACGCACACTTGGTGCATCG
>CAZBZW010000091.1:0-3121 GCA_964496535.1 uncultured Candidatus Peribacteria bacterium | reverse complement strand
ATCGCGTCTCTCGCATGATGGAGTCCGCCACTCCTCATAAAACCGACTTTATTCTGCCCAAAGAAGCCCCTGGAACTTCGATTAAAAAGGCTCAAGCGGTCGAGGCTGAAAGCTAACCCACCACTTCTCCTTTTTGGGGTAACGCACTGAAATAAGCGGTCGGATCCAAAGCCTTGCCATCCGCACCCTCTTCTTCAAAATGAATGTGAGTTCCGCTCGAATGACCCGTGTTCCCCACGCGACCCATCACAGTTCCAGGCTCATAATGTTGCCCAGGCTGTAAAAGAGACGCTGTTTGAAGATGAAAAAACTTAAAAGTTTTCCCGGAATCCAACCGAACCACGGCATGATGCCCAGCCCCATCCGCTTCATAGGCCTTTCTCAATAGGGTCGCCCCCTGACTCAAAACAATAGGAGCTCCTTCTTTGATGTTGGCGATATCGACCCCTTCATGAATATGGTCGCCTCGATTTTCACCAAAACGCCCTGGTTTATAAGGGAGATCGCCTCGCTTCACATCTGATTTCGAAATAGAAAAACCGGCCGATTCAAATGGAATGAAGTCGGGACCCAAATCCATGACCTCGATTTCACGCAAACCTCCATCTTTCAATCCGGCATCCACAGCCTGAGCAGCCCACGAATATTCTTCAGCTAAACTCCGCACAAATTGGGTGTAGCTCGCATCGTCATGCACATTGATATCAAATCTTTTTTGATAGCCTTTATAGCCACTCACCATTTTTAAATTCGAACCCCGCATGAACTGTTGAGCTTGGGTTGAGCCGTCATGATACGCCACTGAAAGGACCACCCAATTTTTAGAATCTTGAACGTCCAATTTCAGGGTGCGAGCGTTGTCTTTAATCAGTGCGGCGGCGGCATGAGCATTCCACTCCGCATTCAGTCGAGGATCCCCCGAAATCTTGCTTGCTCGATCTTTCAATTCCTTGTGACCTTTAAGGAGCAGGTCGCGAGTGCTGGGGATGATTTGCCCCAAACCCACCGCTCCACCCAATCCTCCGTTCATCGCTTTAGAATCCCAGTTGGATTCACGCGCAATCACCGCCATCAAATAGGCTTCGGGAATCCCATATTTTCGGCTGGCATCTGCCACATATCGAAGTTCATCTTGACGGGTTTCCGCCACCTCTTGCATGCGACTCAGCGTCGCCGAAACCGCACGCATGTGCTTTTCGGGAACATTCGGCAAAGGCGAGTTATTTTGGAATTTGATTCGATTCACAGTCGTCTTTGAGGCATCCTCAGGCTTTTCAGTGCTTTCGGTGTTTTCAACAGGCCTTTCTTCCTCTGGCATCTGGAAACCAAACGCTTCAAAAAGACCTTTTTTCACCCCATCTCGAAACTCATTCCACTGTTTCTGTAGGTCAGCCTTGAGGGCCTCGAACTCTTGTTCGACCGCAGTCAAGCCTGAAGCATCTTTCAGCTCCTGTTTGAGTCCATCCAGCTCAGCTTTTGCGGCTGCGTGCACCGCATCTTTAATTTTTCCAAAACCCAAATCGAAGCTGCCTCCACCACCTTCCAAGTCATAGACCCGCAGGGTCATCGTGAACACGTCGTTTCGGTAAATGTGGCGCATCGAAGTTAATTAATCTGTAAATTATAGCATTTTTTGGCGTTTTTTTAAAGGTCAAAAGCCGCTATACTCCCGCCATGTTACGACCTCATATTTTACGGGCCTACGATATTCGCGGAATTGCCCACTTGCCCGCGCATCCTGATCCCGATATCACACCTGAAGTCGCCTATCAGTTGGGGCGCGCTTCAGGCACCCATCTCAAACGAAATTACGGAACACGAATTGCGCTCGGCTATGACATGCGTCTTTCAACGCCATCACTCAAAGCCGAATTTTTACGTGGACTTCTTGAATGCGGCCTCACCGTGCTCGACCTCGGAATGATTCCCACACCTCTGATGTATTTTGCTGTGTGCCGTTGGCAACTCGACGGAGGCGCCTGCATCACCGCCAGCCACAATCCAAAGGAATATAACGGATTCAAACTGGTGGGCAAAAACGCTCATTCCATTTGCGGCGACGAACTGCAAAAATTGATCCCACTCGTTGAGGCTCAAGACTTTGAAAACGGCTCCGGCACGGTTGAATCGGCCAATATTTTTGAGGAATTTGTGAGTTTTCTGCAAACACGCATTCAGCTCGCTCGTCCTCTCAAAATCGTGGTGGATAGCGGCAATGGCGCAACCGGACCTTACGTCGAGCGACTGTTCACCGCGCTCGGCTGTGAAGTGACTTCACTATTCACCGAACCCGACGGGAACTTCCCCAACCACCCCGCCAACCCCGAGGAAGAAGAGAACATGCAAGATCTCATTCGCACGGTGCTCAGCGAAAAAGCCGACCTCGGTTTGGCTTTTGACGGCGACGGCGACCGCGTGGGCCTCGTGGATGAAGTCGGCCACCACTACCCCGCCGACCAACTGTTAATTTTATTGGCACGTGACGTGCTCAACCGAAACCCCGGCGCCAAAATCGTGTTCGACGTCAAAGTTTCGCAACTGCTCATCAACGATATTACTGAACACGGTGGAACTCCACTCATGACCAAAACCGGCCACTCGTTCATTGAAAAAACCATGCACGATGAAGGCGCTCTGCTCGGAGGTGAAATCAGCGGCCACATGTTTTTTGCCGAAAACTATTTCGGTTTTGATGACGCTTTTTTAGGCGCCGCCGAACTGCTTAAAGTCGCGGCACAAAGCCCAGAACCTTTTTCAAAATTGCTGGCCGAACTGCCCAAAACCGCCACCACACCCGAACTCAAAACTCCATGTGCCGAAACCGAAAAATTCCGCATTGTGAGTGAGGTCGCGGCACACTTCGCCCCACTCTACCCTTGCATCACCATCGACGGTGCTCGCATTCAATTTGACGCACAATCATGGGGAGCCATTCGCGCCTCAAACACCTCTCCCAATCTGACCATTCGCTTCGAAGCTCCCACAGTTGAACGTCTGAAGGAAATTCAAAAAATCATGCTCACCGAGCTTGAAAAGCATCCTGAACTCGACCTTTGGTGGCGCGCTGACTTAGATTAATTATGGACCTCGTGATTCTCATCGTCGCCCTAGTCACTCTTAT
>CAZBZW010000090.1:2880-3503 GCA_964496535.1 uncultured Candidatus Peribacteria bacterium | reverse complement strand
AGCAGCAGATGACGCAGTCGGCTTGATTTTAAATGAAATATCGGTTCTCGCGGTAGAAAGATCAAGTTTCCCGGAAGAAGATACGAGCCCAATGGAAGTGGAATACGAACCAGTGCCAGGAGTCGACCTAATGGACGTTGTTGAAGACGTGCAAGTCGGTGAAGAAGAAGATGATGAAGATGAAGATGGGTCAACAACAGATCAAGCAGGAGCTCTTTATCGCCCCACTGTTGATGCAGATGGTGCAGTGAAGCCCGATCCAGTAGCTTCGATAGAGGATGTAGATGAAGAGCCTACAGATGTTTATGTTCGGCTTACTTCTCCAGCTCAAGAAAAGCTTGAGTCTGAGCTTGAAGAACTCGATGAAAAAATCCGCGCGAAAAAAAAGGCAATTGCAGCCGCCGACGAAAAACCAGGATTGGGAGGACTCTTTTCAAGAGGCTTGAGAAGGTTTTCCGGTGCGAAAGCCACCGACGAAAAAGAATTGACCCAATTGTTGGCTCAAAAAGCGGCCAAACAGGCAGAATTGGAAGCAGCATTTCCAGCTCGAAAAAAACCTGCAGAAATTGCAGAAAGGGCTCCGGAAACTGGAGTATTGGAATGGATTGCTCGTAACAAAAATC
>CAZBZW010000090.1:0-2870 GCA_964496535.1 uncultured Candidatus Peribacteria bacterium | reverse complement strand
ATTAGCGGCTACGCTCATTGTGGCAAACCACTCAATGAATCAACCTCAAGATGCCGATCCGTCAGAAGGTTCAGCCCACAGCACACTGTCCGTACCTATGTCCACGGCTCCTGCCGCAACCGAAGTCGTCAAAGAAGTAGAAACACCAAGTACGGCATCCGCTGAAGTTGCAGCCGAAACACAACCCACTCTCTGGGCGCAAATTTTAAAGCAAGCGGATGGCAATGAAGCCAAAGCCGCCCAAATCAAGATGGATTTCCTGAAAAACAACGGCGCAAAAATCGTAGATTCTGTCGAGCCTGATTGGCTCGATTCAGTCGAAGATGACACCGCACTTTGGAAGGAAACCATTCAGCCCAAACTTGTGAAGTGGGGGTTCACACATCCAAGTCTCAGAATGAAAACAAGCATTGATTCTGCACAAAGTCTTCGCGAACTTCTCAGTCTTGAGCCCGCCAATGCAAACTGGTTGGGCGCCGAAGTGGTTTTGATGCTCAAACCTGATTTTTCATCCGCCGATGCAATCACAACTTTCAACACGCAAACAGCGAAAACAGAAAGTGCAGACTCAACACTTCCCAACACGCTCCCTGAGATGGCTATTGAAAATGCAGGTGACGACATCGATCTCACTCCATTCATCGAACCTGCCGAAACCGCACAACCAAGCCCTTGGTATTTCAATGCTGACGATAAAGACGACATCGCACTGCCTTCACCGGAGCCTGTGGATCCAACCGATGTTCCCGAACCAGTGGCTTTTCTCAGAAAAAGCAGACAGGGCGAACGAGCTTAAGACAACTTCAAACTGAGAGTCTTCGTGATCCCAATCTTTTTCACAAAGTGGGTGTCATGCGAAATGATGCCCATGGCGATCTCTTGTTCGAGCAAAAATCGTTCGAGGTCTTCGCGCAAAAAGAGGTCGAGGTGATTTGTGGGCTCATCGAGCAATAAAAAGTCCGGCTTGTTGGTCAGCAAAATTGCAAATTCAAGGCGACGCTGCTGGCCGTAGCTCAGGCTTTTAATCTTGTGATCCATGAACTCGGCAGGGAAGAGAAAGCTGGCCAAAGTGCTGCGTCCGGCGGTGTATTCAATGCTGGTGTGCGCGCCAAATTCGTCAATCACGGTCTTGTCGGGGTTCAGGCGCGAAAACTGTCCCAAGTAACCGATCTTTAAGCCTGAGCGTGGAGTCACCTGGCCCTTGAAGTCTCGATCAACCCCCGCCAAAATATTGAGCAAGGTGCTCTTGCCCGAACCGTTGGGGCCTTCAATCAACACGTGATCGCCCTGTTCAATTTTCAAACGCACATCATTCAAAATCGTGTGGTCGCCAAACTTTTTGCTTTCAATCACGGCGCTCAAAACCGTGCCTTTTTGGCCTTGCTCCAAAGGTTTCATGCGCACTCGAGGGTCGGCAACGGGCGCTGGAGGAGCCTTCTTTTCCATGCGCTCCAAAGCCTTCTTTTTCTGCGCCACGGTCGCGGTGAATTTATATTTTGGATGATTCGCATTCTCGGCCAACCAGGCCTCGAGTTCGGTCACTTCGCGCTGGCTGAATTCATGCAGTTGAAGTCGTTTTTGATAGCGTTCGTAGCGATCCACCAAAAATTGATCGTAGTTGCAACCATAGGTTTCAATATTGTGTTCGGCTGAAATCTCCCAAATTTGATCGGCCACGGCGTTGATAAAACTGCGATCGTGCGACACAAACGCCACCGTTCCACGAAAATTCTGCACAAAGCTTTTCAGCCATTCAATACTGCTCACATCGAGATGGTTTGTGGGCTCATCCAAGAGCAAAATCGTGGGTTCGGCCAACAACAATTCAGCCAAGGCCACACGCACGCGCTGACCTCCGCTCAAGCTTTTCAATTCCAACAAAAGCGCATCTTGAGCCAAGCCCACTTCTTCAAGTGCAATATCGATTTGATAGGTCATCCATTCTTCTTCGAGCTTGCTTTGCAGGTAATCGCCCACCAACTGCTCTTCATTCGGAAATTGAATGTCTTGCACCAAATAGCCGATCGATTCTTGAGCTCGACTCACGGTGCCATGGCTGGGTTCCAATTCGCCTTTCAGCAATTTGAGAAGCGTGGATTTTCCACATCCGTTTCGTCCCACAATCGCCACACGCTTGCGGCTCGAACTATCGAGCGCGACGTTCACGCCCTCAAATAGTTGAGCGGAAGGTGTTTCGAAAGCGAGATCTTTAGCAACGAGCATAGAAGTAGAAGCAAGGTGGCCAATATAATGAAGAAGACTCTTGACCGCAACCAACTTAGCACTCTATAATGACGAGTGCTAATTCATCCACATCTTATGCCCAACTTGAATCCTGAAAAATTCACTGAAAAGGCAGTCTCAGCGCTTCAAAAGGCGCTTGATTTAGCCAAATTAACGCAAAGCCCGGCCGCCGAGCCTGAACACCTCGCGCTGGCACTTCTAGAAGATGCACAAGGGCTCGCGGTCAGCGTATTGAGCAAATTGCACCAAGACCTCAACCAGATTCAAATTCAGTTGAAAAATCATCTGAAGTCTCAGCCCAAAATTCAAGGAGCGACTTCGCCTGCACTTTCGCCAAATTTCTCCAAACTGCTCGATCAGGCCGAACAAGAATCTCAAAAAATGGGCGACACCTACATCGCCACTGAGCATCTTTTGCTCGCCCTCGCTCCCGTGTTAAATTGTGATCCGGCTGAACTTAAATCCACGCTCATGCTTGCACGAGGTTCTCAAAAAGCCGACTCGCCCGACGCTGAAAATCGTTACGAAGCGCTTTCGAAGTACACTCAAGATTTCACTGCTCTCGCCGATCAAGGCAAAATTGATCCAGTGATTGGTCGTGATGAAGAAATTCGTCGTGTGATGCA
>CAZBZW010000089.1:0-3556 GCA_964496535.1 uncultured Candidatus Peribacteria bacterium | reverse complement strand
TCAGAGCTCAAAGAGCGCAAGCCTTACATCACGCGGTGAGCCTTAAGAATCTTTTAGAAAAAGAAGAAGCGATCACTCGATCCACACCTCGAAAGTGGTTGGAATTTTTAGATCCATTTCCAAAAGTATCTCGCGAACGAATCGGATTTCACCTCAGCGCATTCCTTGAAAGCCGTGAAGCTTACTTGAAAGGGGTTGGGCTCGACACAGCCACACCTCTGCGAGTGACTGATTTTGAAACCAACAACTTGAAAACAGAAGAAATTGAGCGAGCCACTCATCAATTTTTAAAAGAACACAGCAAGGTGGATTTGCCCGGATTCAAATTTCAAAGCAAAAACAATCCTGAAGAGTTGAGTGGAAAAATCGCCAGCCTGAGTGAGGCAACTCCACGACTTGAAAAAATCGCCAAACTCAAAGAATCAATCACAGCCATGGAAACTCACTTCACTCAAGAACTCGAAGAAAACAAAACCCTTCGAGCCCAAGGAGTGAGCGAGCAAGAATTGAGCGCAAAAATGCAAAAAACTCTCGATTTAGGAGCCCTTGAACGACCTAAAATCGAAGCTGAAATCACAAAATTAGCCGGTGAAGTCGGTAGCATGTCGGCCGCAGAAAAAGAGGAATTCGCACGGCTCTTATCATTCACAAG
This sequence comes from uncultured Candidatus Peribacteria bacterium, assembly GCA_964496535.1. Taxonomy (GTDB): domain Bacteria; phylum Patescibacteriota; class Gracilibacteria; order UBA1369; family 2-02-FULL-48-14; genus CAZBZW01. Next base: position 2,904 of record CAZBZW010000089.1, on the reverse strand, counting down.
CAAGGGGAGAGTCGTTCGCTCATTTTTAGTTCAAAATATGAAGGGACGAGGGAAGTGTGCCGCCGTTTTCGGAGCCGCACGAGCGGTTTGGGGAGTGGGCGAGTGGGTCGGAAAAGATCCAGAAGAACAGACGATTGAAGAACTTGCAAACTTAGGAAAAGAGGTTGGTATTGATGTTTTAGAACTCACCATCAACATCTGTGCTCCTTTTGGCGTCACCGACTGGTGGACGGTCTGCACCGGAAAAAGCGTGTTCGGAAACGACGTTGGACTATGGGGTCGCGCTTTGGCTGGAATTTCAGGAGTGTACAGTGTGGCCACCGACACCGCATCCGCCATTGCCGCTCTCGGAACTGCAGAATTTGCGGGAGCCGGTGGAGCCGCTGTTTTTGCCGCCTCGAATGCGGTCGAAGCCGGTCTTCGGGCCGGTTCCAGATCACCCGAAATCATCGCCGCCGCTCGAAAAATGGTGCCAAAATTACAAGAGTTGGCACAAAGTTCGGGAGGCTGGCAAAAATTAATGAGCATGCTTAAAGGCGAGAAATTACAAAAAGCGCTCGCAGGTGCCGAAAAATGGTCTGCACGAGGTTTAGGTGGGGCAATGGCTGCCAGTGCGGGAATGATGGTTTATGAAGGATGGCAAATCGCATACGAAACCGACAGCGCTCAAACTATTGAGATTCCAGAAGAGATCGCATCCAATATTGAAGCAGGCGAGGAAGAAGCCTTAGGACTCGCGGCCTAAAGCTTCTCTCGGTTCAATCGATAGATAGAATCCCGCACAATGTATCTTGTGCGGAGTATTGGTTAAATCTTCTTAGCAAAGAAGTGGTCGTAAAGCGCTGAAGCAGCGAGGTTAGATATTCCTGTAGGGCCCTCCATTGTATTCACGCCACTTTCAGGAAAAGAGCTTAAGGCTTGCGCTCTAACCACTGCCGATAAAGACAGTAAGTAAGCCCAAACTAAATTCGCTTTTTCCTCAGTTGTTACAGGTTCAAATTCAGTCCCATCGAGCACAACTTCTTGAGCTCCCAAAGGTTCTTGCAGTCCCATTGTATCCATACAAAGAATATTAAATTGATAGAATCATAAATAAAATTATAGATTTGTCAATAAAATTCTCTCCGCGGCCGCACGGGCGCGCTTCAATAAATTCAAATCCATGTACGAAGCGATCTTCAAATCCGGCACGCCGCTTTGACGCAGGCCAAAAACTTCGCCGGGGCCACGCAATTTCAAATCCAGCTCCGAAAGTTCAAAACCATCGTTGATTTTTTCCATCGCGTGCAAACGTTCCATAGAAACGGCCGTATCGGCATCTGTAAACAAAAAACAGTAAGATTGCTCGTCTCCGCGTCCGACTCGGCCTCTAAACTGATGCAATTGCGAAAGTCCGAAGCGATCGGCCCCTTCAATCAACATGATGGTCGCATTGGGCACGTCGATACCAACTTCGACCACAGATGTCGAAACCAAGATCGAAATGTCGCCCGATTTGAACTTCGCCATGATTTCTTCTTTTTCGAATGATTTCATTTTGCCGTGCAAAAGCGCCAATTTTAAAGTGGGAAAAATTTCTTTAGACAGTCGCTCAAATTCTTCAGTTGCAGCCTTGACTTCAATGACTTCTGATTCTGTAATCAATGGGCATATCACAAAAGCTTGTCTGCCTTTGTCAACTTGGTCGGCAATCCAAAAGTAAGCGTCGCGTCGTTTTTGCTCGGGAACAATGCGAGTGATCACCGGTTTTCGACCGGCCGGCATTTCATCTAAAATCGTCAGATCTTGGTCGCCATACAATAAAAGAGCCATGGTGCGCGGAATCGGCGTTGCTGACAAAGATAAAAGATGCGGAGTTCCCTTTTGCGCCAAGGCTTCCCTCTGCAAGACTCCAAAACGATGCTGCTCATCAATCACCGCCAAACCCAGACGATGGAACTGCACATTTTCTTCGAGTAGTGCGTGAGTTCCCACCACAAGGTCGGTCATGCCAGCGGCCAACCGTACCTTGATCTCATCTTTTTGAGATGCCGGAGTCGACCCCAAAAGCAATTCAATCGACAGGCCCAACGGCTGCAGCAAACGCATCAAGGTCAAATAATGTTGCCTTGCTAAAATTTCGGTTGGAGCCAAAATCGCAGACTGCAAGCGACAGACTCCCATTCGATACACGGCCGAAGCCGCGACTGCGGTTTTACCTGAACCCACGTCCCCTTGCACCAAACGGCTCATGAGGTCACCCGAGTCAAAATCATTTTGAATTTCAGCAATGGCTCGCTCTTGGGCGCCGGTCAGACGAAAAGGCAACGTGCGCAGAAAAGGTTCCAAGCCACCAAACTCCACCTGAAAAAATTCATCAGGTGCGCGTCTTTTTTGCTCCTTTCGCTTTTGAATCGATTTGATTTGCAGTTGAAATAATTCATCAAAAGCCAATCGTTCGCGCGCTTTCGTCAGCGATTCTTCCGAATCTGGATAATGAATCTGTCGAATCGCCTCTGCAAACGGCATCAAACCCTCCTCCCCTCGCACCGTTTCAGGTAAAGGATCTTCCATGTGATCTGCAAACGGCAATAAAAAGTGGATTTTTTGCCTGAGCCAAGCCGAATTTATGCCTTCGGTCTCACGATAAACGGGCACCAAACGTCCTGTATGCAACATCACCGATGATTTCGGCTCAAAACGGGGACTGGCCATGCTTTTTTTGCCAAAATTGTCCTTCACCTTCCCTGTTACGACCAATTCCATTCCCTTGAATAAACGCTGTTTTAAGAACGGTTGATTGAAGAAAACCAGCTCTAAAATGCCCGTTTCATCTTCTAAGATGCCGCGTGTCATGCGCATCCCTTTTTTAGAGGTCAAATGCACCACACCTCGAAGTCGGCCCTCCACGGTCACCACTTGATC
>CAZBZW010000088.1:0-3560 GCA_964496535.1 uncultured Candidatus Peribacteria bacterium | reverse complement strand
TATATTATAATTAACATAGCCAATTCTTGTCCCCATCAATGCATATATGATTATGATAAAATCTTTAGAATTTGCCAACGGGGAACTGCCCTTCGGAATGTAATCTTCCACATGCGGATGCACCACCGGTAAATCTTTTTCAGGCACGGGGACTTCACCACATTTCGGACAGTGAATGATCGGAATCGGAGCGCCCCAATAACGTTGCCTTGAAACCAGCCAATCGCGTAGGCGGTAATTCACCACTCGAGCGCCCCAGCCTTCACGTTCCATGGCTTCGCCCATTTGAGCGATCGCTTCATCGCTGGTCAGACCCGTGTGCGCCCCGCTGTTCACCAGCGTGCCTTTCTCGCTCAGCTCGTCGCGCCACGTGTTCACTTCTTCTTCAAAACCACCCGCAGATCCAATCACTTGAGGTCGGGGCAGATTCATGGCCACTGCAAACTGAAAATCGCGCGCATCGTGCGCCGGAGTTCCCATCAAAGCGCCCGTGCCGTACATCAGCACAAAATCCGCCACAAAAATCGGCAAGGGCCGGCCATTCAACGGATTGATCGCATGCATTCCAGTGAAGACGCCAGTCTTGGCTCGATCGGTCATCTGTCGGTCGAGCTCGCTCTTTTTTCGGCTCGCCTGAACGTAATCTTCCACTTCGGCGCGCTGCTCCTCACTCGTAAAATCCATCAATCGAGGATGTTCAGGCGCCATCGCAACAAAGCTATTGCCATAAACAGTGTCGAAACGAGTCGTAAAAATGCGCACCGCCTCGCCGGGTTTTTCTTGAATTCTAAAGTCCGCCTCAATCCCTTCACTGCGCCCGATCCAGTTTTTTTGCATCAAAATCGTCTTTTCAGGCCAATCGAGCCCTTCGTACTTCAATAATTTTTCGGCGTAATCAGTGATCTTAAAGAACCACTGCGTCAGATTTTTTTGGATTACGGGGTTTTTACAGCGCTCGCAGAGGCCATCTTGAACCTGTTCATTGGCCAAAACAGTTTGGCACGAGCCGCACCAGTTCACCGGAGCTTCTTTGCGATACGCCAAGCCCTGTTCATAGAGCTTCAAAAAGACCCATTGAGTCCATTTGTAGTAGTCAGAGCTCGAAGTTTCAAGGTTGAGCGAAAGGTCATACATGCCACCCATCGCCTCAATTTGCTGTTTCATCGTGTCGATATTTCGGCGTGTGGTTTCAGCCGGATGCACTCCTGTTTTGATTGCATAATTTTCAGCCGGAAGCCCAAACGAGTCAAAACCCATGGGCTGAAAAACCTCGTGGCCCTTCATTTTCATGAGACGGCCCCAAGTATCAACAGGTGCGTAGTTGTACCAGTGTCCAATGTGCAATTTATCGCCACTTGGGTAAGGGAACATCACCAAGTTATAATATTTGGGCTTTTCCGGATTTTTCAGGTCAGCCTTAAAGATCCCCGATTCTTTCCATCGGTTTTGCCATTTTGTTTCGAGTTCTCGAGGGGAATGAAAATCCATGAGCTAATTTAAAGCCCCGGAATCATAACATTAAGAGTGGGTTTTTGCACAATGTGCAAAAGTTTCGATGTTAGAAGTCTGAAATTCCTCCTGTCGATAGGGGTTCGACCCCCTTATCTCCACCGCTGATATGACGCAAAAGAGACCCATTGGATCTCTTTTGACATGCTGTCGATAGCCTTCGTCACCAGAAACTCTACTCCAATTCCACTTTAATGTCCAAACGCACTCGGTTGCACGTAGAGCATGTCGGCTCGAACCGCACCCGCGGCTTGATGCAACGTTTCAGGATTCATGAACGCTTCATTTTCGCCGAAAATCAGCAACCCCATGCACAGCGTGAACAAGAAGAGTCCACTGGCGGCCATGAGCACACGACTGTGACGACCAATGAAATGGTGGATGTGGTGTTTTTTTCGGGGCATATTTTTGTTTTGTTTAAGTTTTAAAATGAATGTGAACACGTAATTATGACATAATTAAATCAAATTGTCAATAAAGAGCTAGCTGAGCTCAAGAAATCTGAGATCACCCCAATTCACAAAGATAAGCGGGCTTTCGAGGATGACGTGGGGGGCAGTCCATGCGCCGAAACACATTTGCAACCAGTTCTCGCACCTCAGTACTGCGATTGGCTTCCGAGGCGTGCAACAAGGCGGAATTCAAAAACCAAACCGTCCCTTCAGCTCCCACCAATTGAACTCGTTCAAAATCTTGATCAAACTGCCGAAGGCGCTCAGGGTCAATCTGTAAAGAAAGATCCGCTGCGGTGTCTTTGCCAACTTCAGAGTCATTGTGTAGACCCAGCATGTCCGGTCGAATATCCTCCAGAGTCACTACATGAGAGCCTTTCCACGCATAAACCGCCCCATTTTCTTCCGTCTGATCAGTGACGGCGATAAAAACAGAAATCAACCCTTCTGAACCTGGAACTCCATCCTTCCAACACCAAAAAGTATCTCCTCGATGAGGATCCCATTTTTCACCTTTCAAAGGAGCCTTGGGGTTGTATTTGGTCTGATGAAACTCAAAAGATCCACCTAAAAGTTGTCCGACCGGGGTTAAAACCCTTGAATCTCTCGCAAACATGCCCAAAACCTCATCTCGTTGCCAGCCCATCACGCTGCGCACCACGTCACTACCTTGCTCTCGAATCACCCCCACTCCTTCAGGAGGATTTTCAATCAAATCTCTAAATGCCGAACGCACTCTTCTCAACTCTTTAAGGCTGAAAACGCCATCACGCTGAAAATATCCATCGTTTTGATAACGCTCCAGTTCTGCCGGACTCAATTCTAAATGAGACATATTTCTAAAAAACGAAGTCTAAAAGCTTGTTTCCAGACCTGCCTTGCAAGCACATGTCTATTTTTCTAGACAAAAAATCCAATCTAAAACTTGCAAAACTCAAGATTGAACCTATAATTAATTTCACAAAGCCAATTCAGTCTAAAAATTTAAACAATGAGCCTGGCGCAACAACTTCAAAACCTCGGGTGGAACATGAAAGAAGCTCAAATTTATGTGGCTCTACTCAAATTGGGCATGGCCAGCGCGGCGGATATTGCTCAAAAGGCCAAGCTGAAACGCACCACCGTTTACAATTTTCTGCCCGATCTCATCCAGAAAGGTTTTGTGAAACGTACCCAGAAAAATCGAAAAACTCTTTTTTATGTGGACGACACCAAAAACCTTTTAAAACCTCTCGAAGAGCAGAAGGAAAAGTGGGGAAGCCTGATTGGGGAACTTGAAAAAATCCACAATGTCTTGCCCGATCGGCCGCAAATCCGCTTCTTTGAAGGAGAGACGGGGGTGGTTCAGTTCTTTCAAGAAACGCTCGAGCGAACTCCAGCCGGTCAATTTATCTACGAATTCATCGGCCCAAAAGCTTTTTACGAGAAGTTGCCCTCTCATTTTGCATCCAGTTATGTACCTGAGCGCATCAGAAGAAAAATTCCCATTCGTATTCTGGCTTCAAAGTCTAGAACGGCCGAAGCCTTGGCCCAAACCGCCGCAAAAGAACTGCGACAAATCAAATTGATCGATAGTTTCACTTTTGACGGAGCCATCGT
>CAZBZW010000087.1:0-3575 GCA_964496535.1 uncultured Candidatus Peribacteria bacterium | reverse complement strand
CTTCAATCGAATCGGTCACGTAGTTCTGAAATTCATCGATGTACATGAAAAAATCCTTACGTTCTTCTTTCGGCATGCGTTGGCGGGCGAGGGCCGCCGCCTGCACTTTGGCCACCACAATCATACCCAGAAGCTTCGAGTTAATGTCACCCGTCTCACCCTTCGACAGGTTGATGAGCAGAATTTTATTGTTGTTCATAACCTCATTGAAATCGAAGGCCGACCGCGTTTGGCCGATGATGTTGCGCATCATTCCATTGGTCACGAACTGCCCAAACTTCGCTGCAAAATAAGGGATCATTTCTTGTTTTTCACGCGCTCCCGTCTTGGCCATTTGGTGTTCCCAGAACGATCGCACAATCGGATTCTGCACATCTTTAGTTTTTTCTTTCTGAAAGTCGTCATCGGTGAACAGGCGCACCATATCGGTGAGCGCCCCACCTTCTTTTGATTCCATCAAGGTGAGACAACCGTTACGGAAGTAATCTTGAATACGTGGCCCAAACACTTCTTCATCAAAGAGTTTGATCATGATGTTCATCGCTTCCATGGCGATCATATCGCGATCTTCAGGCACCGCCGCCTCCAGCAAGTTCAGCCCCATCGGGCGCTCCAAATCGGCTGGATTGAAATAAATCACATCGTCGGCGCGTTCCCGAGGGATGAACGGCAAAAGGTCTTCAATGAGCTGTCCGTGCGGATCCATCACACAGACGCCTTTTCCATTTTTAAAATCTTGCCGAATCATCACCTGCAAAATCGACGATTTACCGGTACCCGTCTGCCCAATCACATAGAAGTGACGGAAGCGGTCGTCGTTCTTCATGCGGATTTCTTTTTTGACTCCGCGATAGATATTGTGACCGAGTAAAATTCCTTCTTCGGGCAAATTTTCAGGAGGAGGCGAAATTTTATAGTTTTGCCAGTGAATCGTGGGCGCTCGGTTGAATCGAATGTTGGGCAAATGGAAAATGCTCGCCAACTCTTCAGGACACAGAATCATTTTGTTCAAGAACCAAGGGCGGATCATGTCACGCATCAAAAAGTGATAGACCATGTCGCCCATATAATGTTCACGGTGCATGAACAGGTTGTTGTCGGTTGTGGAATACTGCGCAAAGGCACCTTTCATGCTGGTCAGCAATTCGTGGGCGCCATGAGCTTGGTTCGATACGGCCACCAAACGAATCACCGTCTCAAAACCCATTTGAGTGTTTTTCTCTTCAATCGCTTTGACCTGTTCATCGATCATCGGAGTGCTACGGCTGGGTGTCTCACCGCCTTCTTTTTTGCTCGCGGTGAAGGCTTCAAAAATGGCGCGCAACCAAAACAGCGGATTGATATATTGAGTCCAACTGCTGTGACCATGGCCTTCCTGAATATGCTTAGCCAATTCACGGCCCTTTTTTTGCCAACCGTTGCGTACGGGGCGAATCATGACCTGAATCGCAGCCGATTCATCGGGAGCCAGCTTCGAAAGCACGTTCGCGATATTATTGAGCGGATCGGTCGTCATGCGCGTGTAGGTGCGAATCGGAAAACTATAAGGTTCTTCGAGACGCAAATAGCAACCCGCCCAAGCGCTTTTTTCGCGGAATAAAAGGTAGTCTTCGGTTTCTTCCATGTAAGAATCAGGGAAGAACGCGGTGATTTGTTTTTCAACAATGTGCACCAAGTGGCGTGGCAAAACGGCATAAAAATCGATCAAGTTGTCTTGCACCACATACTCAAAACTCATGAAATCTTGGCCCATATACCAACGATGCCAGTGGTGATTTTCAAGCGACGACAGCGATTCAAAAAATTGCTTCATCACTCCGGCAGGCTCTTTGAAATCACGATTCGCCCCCAAAGTATCAGAATCAGTTTCACGATCCTCTTTCGATTCCTTTTTAGGAATGCGAATCTTTAAAAAGGCCATACTCAGCGAGCGTCGGCGATCTTCCGATCGACGTTTTAGAAGCACGGCTCCAAATCCCCCCAGAAAGAGGAAAAAAAGAGCAGGGATGATAAGGAGGAGGGCGTTCACGGGCGAGGGTTATTCCTGCGCGGTCGAGCGAATGTGCATCTCGCGCAAACTGGCTTCAGGCAAGGCCGAAGGCGCGCCTGTCAAATGGTCTTTAGCCTTAGAGTCTTTAGGGAAGGCGATGACTTCACGAATATTGGGCTCATCGAGCAAGAGCATGATGATGCGATCGAGACCCCAAGCGATTCCACCATGAGGAGGCGCACCATACGAGAAGGCATCGAGAATGTGACCAAATCGACGTTGAATTTCACCTTCTTCAATTTTAAGAACCTCAAAAATTTTCTTTTGAACTACCGGTGAATGAATACGAATCGAACCTCCACCAATCTCGTTGCCGTTCATCGCGACATCATAGGCCTTGGCCAAAACTTTGCGAGGATCGGTATCTAGAAGTTCCACATCGCTGTCTTTGGGCGAGGTGAAGGGATGGTGGGCTGAAACGAGACGACCTTCTTCTTCGGAATATTCAAAGAGAGGGAAGTCCACAATCCAGGCGCAGGCCAAAATATTGGGGTCGCGCAGATTGAAGCGATCGGCACAGTTCAAGCGCACGTTTCCGAGCGCGGTGCAGGCGACTTCAAAGCTGTCGGCAGTGAAGAACAGCGCATCGCCCGTTTGAGCGCCGGTGCGTTCTTGCAGAGCCTTCATTTCATCGTCGCTCAAGAATTTGAGAATTGACGACTTGGGGCCTTCCGCCGTGAATTGAATGGTGGCCAAACCTTTGGCTCCATAAATTTTGGCAATTTCAGTGAGATCATCCACATCTTTGCGGGTGAATTCCGCCGCACCTTCCACACGCAAGGCCTTGACCACACCTCCTTTCTCAACCGCTTGCTTAAAGACCTGGAATTCACAGTTTGAAACCAAATCTGAAACATCCACCAGTTCCATGCCAAAACGAAGATCGGGTTTGTCGGAACCGTAACGGCTCATGGCGTCATGCCAGGTGATTCGAGGAAAATCTTCAAACAACAATTTTTTGTGCGGAGCAAGGGCTTTGAACAATTGCTTCAATGCCGACTCGTTCACGCTCATCACGTCTTCTTCTTCAACGAACGACATTTCCATGTCGAGTTGGGTGAATTCAGGCTGACGGTCGCCGCGAGAATCTTCGTCTCGAAAACAGCGTGCAATTTGAAAGTAGCGGTCCATTCCGGCCACCATCAACAACTGTTTGAGCTGTTGAGGGGATTGGGGCAATACGTAAAATTGACCTGGATACAAACGTGCTGGAACAATGAATTCACGAGAACCTTCAGGAGTTCCTTTCATGAGCATCGGCGTTTCAACCTCAACGAAGTCGAGCTTATCAAAAATGTCGCGAATCATCTTCACAAATTGATGACGGAACACAATGTTGCGACGCATGCGATCGCGACGCAGATCGAGATAGCGATATTTCAAGCGCAATTCTTCATTGGGTTCGGCCGCACCTTCCAATTCAAATGGAGGCGTTTTTGCACGGTTCAAAATCGAAAGTTCTTGAGCCAAAACCTCGATGGTTCCGGCTTTGAGTTGGGTGTTTTCTTGGGCTTGAGGTCGTTGT
>CAZBZW010000086.1:0-3595 GCA_964496535.1 uncultured Candidatus Peribacteria bacterium | reverse complement strand
GAGCTGGAGGTATTACAAAAATCATGGCTGTTCCTGTGATTATGCAGGAGAAAGACCTTGGTCTGATCCTTCTCGCATTTTCCAAAGAGGAAAATGAAATTTCAGAAGAAAAGAAATTCATCATTGAAATCTTCGCCGACCAAGTGGCCATTGCCATCAATAATGCGCTGAAGTATGAAGAGTTGAAAAAGCGTTATGAGCTTGAAAAAGAGACGACGGCACTGCTTTCGCACGAGCTGAAAACGCCCATTGCCATCACCAACAACAGTGCGCAGATTTTAAAAGCTTTGATTCAAGAATTGCCGGGCAAACACGATACCAAGCTGGTTGAAAAATTCGAGAAAAATCAGAAAGAAATCCACGATGGACTGCTTCGCATGAACTCCATTTGCAGTTCGATCTTCAACTTTAGAGAAATCGAAAACAGCGTGCCCACAGGCAACCAGAATATCGACCTGAAACGGCTTCTCGACCAAATGATTCGGCTTTATCAAACTCGGGCGGAACGCAAGGGGTTGAAGTTCAAGTCCATCCTGCGAATTTCGAAAAATGAGGAATTCATGGGCAAGGCCATTCAGTTTGAACAGGTGGTCAGCACCATTCTCGATAATGCCGTCAAATACACTGAGCACGGCAATATCGAACTGAGAATCAGCATCAGCCCTAAAACTTTGAAGGCCGAGATTTCAGACACCGGGCCCGGAATTCCGAAAAAAGAGCGAGAGGCAATTTTTGAACGTTTCAATCGTCTTTCGCAGGGCGATAAAACCGTGCAAGGCTTGGGCTTGGGTCTTTATATGGCCAAGAAAATCACCGATGAACTCAAAGGAAAAATTCAAATTGCAGAGAACTCGAAGGCAAAATCAGGAACGCGGTTCACCATCAAGATTCCGCGCTAATCCAAATAGTTCCTCCCCTTCAGCTCTTCAGGCATCAAATCGGCATCGGTGTATTTTTCGTAACCGTGGCCGTAGCCGAGATTTTTCATCAATGACGTGGGGGCATTTCGCAACAGCATGGGAATCGGCAAATTGCCGTGGGTTTTAACGTCGTTCATGGCCTTGCCCAGAGCGTCACACACGCGACGATCTTTTTTGGCCTGGCTCAAATACGCAACCCCGTGAGCCAAGTTGAGGGCGCATTCGGGCATTCCGATCGTTTCGACCGCGCGAAAGACTTCGTTGGCCAGCACGAGTGCGGTGGGCTGAGCCAAACCAATATCTTCCGAAGCAAAAATCACCATGCGGCGCGCGATGAATTTGGGGTCTTCACCGGCATCCAACATGCGCGACAAATAATAGAGTGCCGCCGAAGGCTGACTGGCTCGCATGCTTTTGATGAACGCACTGACGGTGTTGTGATGCTCCTCGCCCGTTTTGTCGTAACGCAACTGCTTCGATTGCAGGGTATTTTTAAGATTTTCAAGCGTCACGTCGCCATACAAACGCACCGTGTTATCGAGAATGGTGAGCATTTGACGAGCGTCACCGGCACTCATATCCACCAGCCAATCGCACGCGTCATCCGGAATTTTAATGGCAGTACGTTCGAGGACTTTTTTCATCTCATCGTCGGTGAGCGGGTTCAAAATGAAAACTCGACAGCGCGACAAGAGCGGGCCAATCACCTCAAAACTGGGATTTTCAGTGGTGGCGCCAATCAGGGTGAGTTCGCCACTTTCGACAAACGGCAAAAGATAATCTTGCTGGGCTTTATTGAAGCGGTGGATTTCATCTAAAAACAGAAGCTTGGGAACGCCAAAAAATTGCTCGTCGACGATTCGTTTGATGTCGGCCTTGCCCGCTGAAACGGCCGAAAGTTCGTAGAGTTGAGCCTCGAGACTGCGAGCGTAAATACGCGCCAAAGAGGTTTTGCCCACGCCCGGCGGACCCCACAATAAAAACGAAAACAGATGCTTTTGTTCCATCGCGACTCGAATCGGTTTGCCCGGGCCCACCAAATGTTCCTGACCAAAAAAGTCATCGATGTGAACGGGCCGAATTTGGGCGGCTAAGGGTTGCATCGCGATCGTCAAATTTTAGTTTTTTTGGTGCCCCCAGGAGGACTTGAACCTCCACCCACGTGAATGGACATGGACCTGAACCATGCGCGTCTGCCAATTCCGCCATGAGGGCCGAGCTGTGGGCGCATTGTAGTGCTTTTGCGCGGAGCTGGGAAGCTCTGTTAAAGTCTGGCCATGCTGACGCTTTTATTTGAGAACGACGATTTTATCGGCTTCGACAAGCCAACAGGTTTGCCGACCACTGTGGGTGCATCGTCCGAAAGCTTGGTTTCGCAGGTGCGCGCCGAACACCCCGAGCTCTTCAATTTTGCAGGTTTCAATGAGAATGAAGGCGGACTTTTGTACCGACTCGACAACGAAACGTCGGGCTTGGTTTTGTTCGCCAAAAATCGGGAGGCCTTTGAGCGGTTTCAGAATGATGCGGAGCTCGAAAAAATCTACGCCGCCCAGGTTGAACATTTTGTGAGTTTGCCAAAATCGGGTGTGATTGATTTCGCGATTGCGCACAAATCGAAAGTGAGCATGATCGCCGTTTTGCCCGGCAAAAAACAGCATTTTCGAGGCAATGCCCAGGCCGCGCTCACTCGATACGAAAAAGGCCACGACGGCTGGATTCACTGTTTCATCCGCAAAGGAATGCGCCATCAAATTCGTGTGCACTTGGCCGCCATTGGACATGCGATTTTAGGCGACCCTTTGTATGGCTCGCAATCGGACGGAGAATTGCAGTTGAGGTGTGTGGGGGTGAAATCGGGGTGGCTTAACATAGAACCCTTATGACCCTCCGCCTTCACGAATCTTGGAAGCAGCGTCTTGCGCCTGAATTTGAGCTTCCCTATTTCAAAGAACTCACCGAATTTGTGAGGCACGAATATGAAAAAACGCGCGTTTACCCTGCGCCTAAAAACATCTTTCGCGCCTTTGAGCTCTGCCCCTTCGACCAAGTGAAGGTCGTGATTTTGGGGCAAGATCCTTACCACGGTCCGCGTCAAGCCAACGGACTCTGCTTTTCGGTTTCGCCGGGCATCGACGTGCCGCCCTCGCTGGTCAATATTTTCAAAGAAATTTCGGAGGATCTTGGGACTCCATTGCGCGTGAATGGCGACCTCGACGATTGGGCTAAACAGGGCGTTTGATTGCTGAACGCGACGCTCACCGTGCGGGCACACCAGGCGGGCTCGCACCAAGGCAAAGGCTGGGAAACCTTCACCGACGCCGTGATTCGCACCTTGAACGCCGAGCGTGAAGGCCTCGTGTTTCTGCTCTGGGGCAAATACGCCATGAATAAAGCGCCGATGATCGACGCGAGCAAACATCTGATTTTGACCGCGCCGCACCCCTCGCCGCTATCAGCTTATCGTGGATTTTTTGGCTGCAAACACTTCAGCCAAGCGAATGCATATTTAGAAGGGCGAGGTGAGAAGGGGATTGTGTGGGGCTGACCTTAGAGCACCTTCATCAACGAGGTGAACCGTATGCTAACCTTCTCAGCTCTTCGATGGTGAGCGTGCCTGTCTGAAATTCCAATTTTCTCCAAAAATCAATCGCCTCTTTATAGTTTGGGCCCATTTC
>CAZBZW010000085.1:1460-3603 GCA_964496535.1 uncultured Candidatus Peribacteria bacterium | reverse complement strand
CTGAAAGACCCCTTCGCTACAATCGTGAAGTATGCAAATCATCCAGTATGGCAGGGCTAGTAGGAATCGAACCCACACTAAGGGTTTTGGAGACCCGTGTACTACCATTATACGATAGCCCTAAACGACAAAGCCCCGCTATCTTAGCAAACCTTAGGGAATTTCAAACTGATTTTCTAAAACGCACCGACGGAGCCAAGGCAGGCAGTGATTTTCCCAGATACTTCCAAAAATATCGTGCCGCATCCAAAACATGTTGACGCATTTGCCAACGCAAGAGCGCTAAAAATCCACCGGCAGAGAGACGCAATTCTTTATGAATCGCCTCGGCCGAACCCACAAAATGGACTTCAAAACCTTTTGCCCACGCCGTGCGACACAAATCGACATCCGACATGAACAAAAAGTAACGTTCGTCTTTCGGACCGATTTTTTCCCACGCCTCACGCGTGATCATTTGAAACGCACCCGTCAACCAATCCACCGGCTCTGAAATTTTAGGGTCTTTATGCCACATCAAATAGCGATGCAAACGGCGCGCGAAGAGTTTTCCTAAAAAAGTGCGTTTGAAAACCAAGTCCCAAAAACGCGGGAACACGCGAAAATTATCTTGAACGCGTCCATTGGGATATTGCAATCTGGGAGCCACAATTCCAACCTTAGGATGCTCACTCAAATACGCCATGAGCTCTTTGATGCATCGATCGTGAAATGCAACATCCGTCACGATCGCCAAGACTTTGCCTGTCGCAAGTCGCATCCCAAAATTGACTCCGGCCGGATACCCCTCATTCGGAATTTCAAAAAATCGAACTGACGATGCGATTTCGGAGGGAACCACCACCAAATCGTTCGCACCCACTCGACCATTATTCAAAACCAAAACTTCAAAGCGAGGGGGCAACCATGCCCGCGAAAGCGATCTCAAGGTTTGAGTGACATCATCCGGAGTGCCGTGATGAAGCAATACGAGCGATAAATCCATCAGTCAAAAAAGGTCAGAAGTGAAGCTACATTCACGCGTTTATTACTAGGCTCAACTCGCTCAAAAAGCAAGGTTCTCAAGCCAATAAACAAGGTTTTTGGATCTCGAAAAAGCATGAAAAAAGCCTTCGCAAATTCGTAAAAAACAACACGGGCCAAAACGCTCAAACCAAAAGCTCGGCTCCAGTGCATTTTTAAAATTCGAAAATGATTGGTGTAAGACCAGCGCCTCACATTCGAACTTTTTGCAGAATCGGCACTCGCCAAATTGCGTAAACCCAGACCCATTTTATTGGCCGTGGTGCGCGCATGCCACGCCCAAATCACCGGCAAAATACGAATTCGCTCGCCCAACCAACGCCAGCGATATGCCAGGTCGATATCCTCTTTATAAATGAAAAGATTCTCTGAAAAAAGTTGTGATTCCGAACCAAACAAGAGTGGAATTTTAGAAATTCGAATCAATTGAATAGCACCGCTCAAGCCAAAAATTTCGCCTAAATCTTCATCGAATTGGCCTCGATCCAACTCCCCATGGGCCCAATCGTAAAAATGATGCCGCAGTTGCCCACGAATGCCCAAACTATCAATTTTCTCGGTACGTTCGTCCTGTTCGATATTCCAAATATGGATTTTTCCACTCATCGCGGCACACTCTGAATCGGTCTGAAAAGCAGCTAAAACTTGGGCAAAACCCGCCTCATCCACCCACACATCATTCGTCAAAAGACAAAAGATTTCATGCCCCGGAAAATTCTGCAAAATAAAATTGTAACCCGCACCGAAACCTAGGTTGCGCTCGGGCCTCAGCTCATGGAATTGCGGAAAATCCTGATTCAAAAATTCTGAAACTTCTGCATCCAAACCATTATTCAAAACGACCACGGTCGCCGAATGAGTCGCAGCAATCTTCGCCACTTGCGGCAAAGTTTTGCGCAACAGTTCCACATCATGAAAACTCGCAATACCGATCAAAAGAGATGTCATCACTGAGATGCTTTAAGGCTCAAAAAGCCCTGCCAATGAACATGACGTGCCGAAGAAGAGCGGGTCAAAATCAAACCATTCACTTGTTCTAAAATTTCAGGAGCAGCCCAAGGCGAATCTGAAATATCCAACTTCAAAACGTCTTTCAGCGTATTGAAATCGTTCAAGTAAT
>CAZBZW010000085.1:0-1450 GCA_964496535.1 uncultured Candidatus Peribacteria bacterium | reverse complement strand
CGCCAAAATCAAAACTTCATCTGCAGCGATGCTGGCGCTCAAATTTTCATACAATTCACTCTCGGCCACGCTCGTAAAATCTTTGGTCGAAAGTTCATGAGTGCTCAAAATCAAACGCCCATTCAAAATTCCATAAGTCAGCGTGAGAGGCGTCAAATTCACAGCCTCCGGCGCGATCGCATTGCCCGCATTTAGAAGTGCCAAATCCACATGAATTTGATTCAAATTTTCACCTTCCAAAATGACCGATTCCCGACTCATCGAACCTGGAATTGCGGCCGAAAATCGGTCCACCACACTCTTCAATTGAACATCCAACTGAGCCAACCAAGCCGTCGCCTTTTCCGGATCATCTTGAATGTCAACCATGACCGTGAATTCGGGCAACAGTGCGCCCTCGGCATGATACAAGGCCACGCTCGCCCCACGTGTTAAAAACGGTGCAAATTCCGTCTCAAAATCCAACGAAAAATAACTCGTTAACGCTTTCTGCACGGACTCGTAAGTATCAACATCCAAAGGAATTTGGGCGGCCAAGTCATAGGTTTCGCCATAGGCCATCAAATTCTTCGAATCAAGTTCATTGAACAAATAGGGTGACGCCGTTTGAGCTGCATTGAAGTGCAGATCTGCGCCCGAATCACCCTGAACAAATGCATCCACATGCAAACCAGTCTTTTCCGCTTTCAAGCCCAAACTGCGATATGAAATTCCTTCTTCAGATTTGGAATCTTTCAAGGAACGAAATGAAATTTGATAAAAAATCCGTTCCGGCCCCAGTTCGCGCAAGGCATCTTGATACAAATCAGAATCCCAAAGATTTTCATCGAAATCACCCTCAGCCATATTCAGCAAGTCTTCATCACTATTCGAAAATAGAAGCAGATCTTTTACCTGCAAAACACTCAAATTTTGATCTTTGGAGTGGTAAATGTCGTGGCCCGAAATGCTGAGCTTTTCAAAACCATCAGGTGCGTCTACAGGTGCTGAATTGGCCAAAGTCGCCACACCCAAAATCTCCGGAATTTCTCCGTCTTGCAACAAAGCCCAGGTTACGCGATAGCGTTCCGGAAAAGCCGAACTCCAACTAGAGCTCACAGCACTGCTGGGTAAAAAGGGCAAATCGGCAGACCATTCTTTAAAGAAATTCCACTGTCCATCTTCACGCAACGAATATGAAAAAACTTGATCGACATCCGCCGGCAAATACGACTCTAAAATTTCACCTGAATCGGAGCGATGCATCGAAAAATCAGCACCTCCACAGCCCGCCAAAAGAGCAAAACCACTGAGTCCGAGAGCAAAAAAAAGTCGTTTCATGAGGACTTCAGGCTACCATAAAAGCCGTTTTTGCAAAAACCATCTCGTGAAGTCGTCCATCACCCACCAATTCCGGATGAAAACTCGCCCCCCAAATCGAACCCTGGCGCACCAAAACCGGAATGCCGTC
>CAZBZW010000084.1:2068-3604 GCA_964496535.1 uncultured Candidatus Peribacteria bacterium | reverse complement strand
CGATCAAGAAAAAATGGGTATCGCTCTGCAGAAATTGGCTGAAGAAGATCCCACCTTCCGTGTCTCAACCGACGAAGAAAGTGGCCAAACCCTCATCGCCGGAATGGGAGAACTTCACCTTGAAATCATCGTGGATCGCATGCGACGCGAATTCAAAGTAGAGGCCAACGTCGGTGCTCCTCAAGTGGCCTACCGAGAAACCATTCGAAAAGCCGTCGAAAGCGAATGCAAATATGTCAAACAAACAGGTGGACGTGGACAATACGGACACGTGCTCATTCGAGTCATTCCTCAAGAATCTGGCCTGGGATACGAATTCGACAACAAGATTGTGGGAGGTAAGATTCCTCGTGAATTCATTCCTGCCATCGACAAAGGTATTAAAGAAGCTTTGACCAAAGGTGTGGTTGCCGGCTACCCCATGGTCGACATCAAGATCGAACTCTTCGATGGTTCTTACCACGATGTGGACTCTTCTGAAATGGCGTTCAAAATGGCCGGTTCAATGGCATTCAAAGATGGAGCCCGAAAGGCCGATCCTGTCTTGCTTGAACCGATCATGAAAGTAGAGGTTGTGAGCCCTGAAGATTACTTCGGAGACGTGATGGGAGACATCTCGTCACGACGTGGACAAATCAACCAAACCACCAACCGTGGAATGGCAAAAGTCATCGACTGTCAGGTTCCCCTCTCTGAAATGTTTGGATACGCGACTGAATTGCGCTCTATGAGCCAAGGTCGCGCCAGCTATTCCATGGAATTCTCTCACTATTCTCAAGCACCCAATACGGTGGCTGAAAAAGTGAAGAAAGAACGCGGCTTCACAGCCTAAAAATGGCTTAAAAACTGATCTTGCACAGCCCTGTGAATTTCAGTAAGATTCCCGCGACATTCAATTTCATTATCTCTTAATTACCCAACCCGGTTATGGTAACTTTCACCCGTTCAAAACCGCACGTCAACGTGGGTACCATCGGTCACGTCGACCACGGTAAAACCACTCTCTCTGCCGCGATCACCGCTGTGGCCTATGCCAAATTTGGTGGAACCAACGCAGTTCTCGCTTTCGATCAAATCGACAAAGCTCCTGAAGAAAAAGCTCGTGGTATTACCATTTCAACCTCTCACTTGGAATACGAAACGGAAGAGCGTCACTACGCTCACGTGGACTGTCCTGGTCACGCCGACTACGTAAAGAACATGATCACTGGTGCCGCTCAAATGGACGGAGCCATTCTCGTGTGTTCAGCCGCAGACGGACCAATGCCTCAAACTCGTGAACACATCCTCTTGGCTCGCCAAGTGAACGTGCCTTACATCGTGGTGTTCATGAACAAAATGGACATTGCAGATGCTGAAATCGCAGAACTTTCAGAAATGGAAATCCGTGATCTTCTCAACAAATACGAATTCCCTGGAGACACCACTCCAATCATCAAAGGATCTGCTTTGAAAGCTCTCGAAAATCCAACCGGACCCGACGCAGAACCTATTTTGGAACTGTTGAAGGCTTTGGACACTTGGATTCCTCTTCCA
>CAZBZW010000084.1:0-2058 GCA_964496535.1 uncultured Candidatus Peribacteria bacterium | reverse complement strand
CTCGACAAACCTTTCTTGATGGCTGTTGAAGACGTGTTCTCAATCAAAGGACGTGGAACTGTGGCTACCGGACGTATTGAACAAGGTGTGGTGAAGATCAACGATGAAATCGAAATTGTGGGTGTGAAAGACACTCGTAAAGTGGTTGTGACCGGAGTTGAAATGTTCAAGAAACAGCTCGATCAAGGTCAAGCTGGAGACAACGTCGGAGTTTTGCTCCGAGGTATTGAACGCGAAGAGATCGAACGAGGACAAGTTCTCTGTAAAGCAGGAACCATTAAACCTCACAGCACATTCGAAGCTCAAATCTACGTCCTCTCCAAAGAGGAAGGTGGACGTCACACTCCATTCTTCAAGGGTTACAAACCTCAGTTCTACGTTCGTACAACCGACGTGCCTGGTGACGACGTCACCATGGTGGTCACTCTCGGAGTGCCTGTTGCGATCGAAGAAGGTACTCGTTTCGCCATCCGTGAAGGAGGTCGAACCGTAGGAGCCGGTGTGGTTGCTAAAATCATCAAGTAGTTCGATTCAAATTCGAAGAAAAAGCCCTGCCGCAAGGTGGGGCTTTTTGATAGGCTTGAACCTGATTTGCACCACCCATTCTTCTTGCCACTTGACAAAAATCATTTATTTGTTTAAGTTGAGGAAACTTTTGTATGGCATCTATGGAATTCGGAAGAGACAGGGCGGAGGCAGATCGTTACCTTCATGAAAGAGGGCTATTGGAGCAATTGAGGAATTTATCCAATGAAGACGAAGGTGCGAGACACTTGTTGCGCTATATTAGAACGGCAGGCTTGAGAGCGGCAGACCAGCCTAAAGAAACTCTTTCCAATGATGGAGCGGTTCAAGCCGAGAACGTTCCCTTGCATGAGAATGAGGATGGCGATGATGCTACGGAGGAAACATATTTAGACGAAACGAGGCATCCGCAAGTGAGCCTCAGAACTTTGACGGAACATCTGCACGACCTATCAGGGGCCAGCCCAGGATTGTTGAGGGCAATGGTCGCAAATGCCGTCAATTCGATAGTAAGCGGAGAAGAGAGATTGCGAGAAATAAATCTTTCTGACTTGTTAAATGGCTTTGTCGAAGAAAGACCTCTTGGAATTTCGGTCAGATTGGGTGAGCTGAGCACTAAACTTGTAGAAGGAAAGGAAGGTTATTTATTGAGAGTGATAACAAACTTGATCGCCAATGCAAAAAAGGCAATGTTAAGTCGTGGCAAAAGTCCCGGATTGATCATTATTTCAACTGAAGAAACTGAACTTGGCACGAGAATAATCGTCGAAGATGAGGGAGGTGGAATTCCAGAAGAAATGCTCAAAGATTTATTTGAAAGCGGAACCGTAGGGATTGAAGGGGGCACAGGTAGGGGCCTCAAAGGGGCGAAAAGGCTATTGGAGGGATGGGGTAAAATTGAGGCACAGAACACAATAGATGGGGCCGGAGAACTCTCGGGTGCAAGGTTCACCATCGAGTTGCAAGAGAGCGGCGAGCTGGATTTCTCTTTCTTGAGGGGTGTAAAAAAAGCCCCAACACTGACAGAACTCAGAGTGTCATCTGAAAAACCCAGAATTAAGCCTTATATTCTCGTGGTGGAAGATGATCTCGTAAATAAATTCATCTTAGTCAAAATGATTGAGGCTATACTGGCAGAGAGCGGCCTAAAAAGTATGGTTGATGTGGTGACCACCGTCAGCGCCGACGAAACTTTGGCCAGAATGCGAGAGTTGGCCGAAGAAAGAGTGACCTTACCCATGTGTGTATTCATGGATCGTCAGATTCAAGGATCTCAAAGTGGTCTGAAAACAGCTATAGCAATGAGAAGGCATGCGGATCCAAAAATCATCATGGTTACAGCATCGGCATCTGAAGGTGATAGGATGCAATATTCAGAAATGGGTATGGAGCTTATGAGGAAACCATTCAGCATCGGTGATTTGGTCAGAAGCTTGGGTGCGGAAGTAAACGAGCTGCCAAATCGAGGCTCAGTTGAATGATTGGATCAATTCCATCTGATAAAACACTTGTCGGTGTTTTGCCAATATCAAT
>CAZBZW010000083.1:0-3731 GCA_964496535.1 uncultured Candidatus Peribacteria bacterium | reverse complement strand
ATAGGTGTTCACTCGAGGGATTTTCGCCCGCCCCGCAATCACACTGGCAAAAGAACCCCCCAGTTCGAGCAGCGTCAAATAGACCCGCGATTCCTCCTCCGACAGTCCAAATTCCGCTAAACTCTCCATGTTGTAAAAAAATTTCTACACAAACTCTAACCTGCAAATCGCCAAATTTCAAGGGAACCCATGGAAATTTGTATAAAAACCTTTACAATTAGCCAAGTTCAACAAGTCAAAAGTGGCCCCGGCCATACCTGATTTTATATTGTCATGACTCCTATTACACAAGTCTGCCGACTCACCCAGAAACCCTTCGTCATCAGTGACGAAGACCAAGCCTTGCTCCATAAAATGGGGATGCCTCTGCCGACGTTGTGCCCTGAAGAGCGTCAACGTCGACGCATGAGTTTTCGCAATGACCACATGCTCTACCATCGTAAATGTGACAAAACCGGAAAACCCATTATTTCACTGTACGATACTGACAGCCCGTTCACGATTTACAATCAAGATTTTTATCGCAGCGACGAATGGAATGCACGAGATTACGCCCGAGATTTTGATTTCAACCGCCCTTTCTTCGAACAATTTGCCGAACTTCAAAAAGTCGTACCTCGCATCGCCATCAATGGCTTGGGGAACGAAAATTGTGACTACACAAGTTATGCGGGCTGGAGTCGCAATTGTTATCTCACCGTGACAGCCGATCGCAACCAAGATTGTTACTATGGTTACTTCATTTTCGACAATCAAAATTGCGTCGACACCCTCTACGTTTTCAACTGCCAGCTCTGCTACGAATGTGTGGACTCCAAAAATTGCTACCACTGTTTGTTTGGAATGAATCTGGAAAATTGCATGGACTGCACGTTCTGTCGGGACTGCATCGGCTGCAAAAACTGTTTCGGATGCATCAATTTGCGCAACAAAGAATATTGTTTTTTCAATGAGCAACTCACCAAAGAAGAATATGAAGCCCGCATCAAAACGCTCAATTTGGGTTCCTACAGCGAACTCCAAAAAATCAAAGCCCAAGTGCAGGAATTTTTCTTAAAAAATCCCCGCCGGGCTCTTGACATTAAGGGTTCCGAAAATGTGACGGGCGACCACATCAAATTTTCTAGAAATTGCGAAAATGTTTACGACGTCAGCAATTGCGAAAACTGCAATTACGTCTCGCATTTCATCAATTCTAAAGATTGCATGGACTGGGATTATTGCGGAGATAAAAGTGAAATGGGCTATGAAAATAGTGGGTGTGTTGACCTGAAATTCTCCGCATTTTGTACCAATGGATGGGTCGGAAACAGCTACTTATTTCACTGTGACCTAATGACCAACTCTAAAGATTGTTTCGGCTGCATTGGCTTGGATAAGGGACAATATTGCATTCTCAACAAGCAATACACGAAAGAAGAGTACGAGGCGCTCGTTCCTCGCGTGATTGAACACATGAAAAAAACCGGCGAATGGGGCGAGTTCTTTCCCATATGGCTGAGCCCTTATGCCTACAACGAAACTGTGGCTCAAGACTATCTCCCTCTCACGGAAGAGGAGGCCAACCAACGCTCTATAAGATGGAAAAACAAGAAAGAAACGGCTGGGTATCAAGGCCCTCAAATCACCCTGCCCGACTCTGCGCAAGAAACCCCGGAAGACATTTGCAAACAAATTCTCACCTGCGAAAAAAGTGGGGATAATTACAAGATCATTCCCCAGGAATTGAACTTTTATAAAGAACACAATCTTGCACTGCCGCGCCGTTCACCCAATCAACGTTTTATCGATCGATTGAAAATTCGAAACCCACGCAAGCAATGGGGGCGAAATTGCGGCCTCTGTCAAAAAAATATACTCAGTAGCTATGCTCCCGATCGCGCTGAAATTGTTTACTGCGAGGAATGTTACTTAAAAACAGTCTACTAATGGCTCCGATCACTCAAACTTGCCGTCTCACCCAGAAACCCTTCGTCATCACCGATGAAGACCAAGCCTTTTACGCAAAAATGGGAGTTCCGGCACCCACACTTTGCCCCGAAGAACGCATGCGCCGTCGGCTCGCGAATCGCAACGAACGATTTCTCTATCACCGAAAATGTGCGCTCACCGGCAAGCAAATTGTCTCTTCAGCCTCACCCGAAAAACCCTATCCACTCTACAGCATCGACGCATGGTGGAGTGACGATTGGGACCCACTTTCTTATGGCCAAGATTTTGATTTTTCACGCCCCTTTTTCGAACAATTCGCGGAGCTGAAATGCAAGGTGCCCCGCCTCGCTTTGCAGCAACAAAAACCGATGGAAAACAGCGAGTACACCAACTGCGCCAGCCGCAACAAAAACTGTTACCTCATTTTCTCTACGAACCACTGCGAAGATTGCTATTACGGCTCGTGGATCAACTACAGCAAAGACTGCATCGACAACGAAAACGCCCTGCACAACGAGCTCTGTTACGAGACTGTCGACTGCAAAAATTGCTACCATGTGATCTACGGCGAAGAGTCTTTCAACTGCTCCGATTCCGCGTTCATCAAAAATTGCGTGGGCTGCAAAAACTGTCTGTTTTGCACCAATCTCGCCAATAAAGAATTTCACATTTTCAACCAGCCCGTGACGCCCGACGCTTACGCCGATTTTCTCAAAAAACTCGACCTCGGTTCTCACGAAAATTTCAAAAAAGCCATCACTCAATTCGACGAACTCAAATCGAAAATGTTCGTGAAAAATTACTACGGAGTTCAAAACGAAAATGTGACCGGAAACTACATCAGCAACTCTCGGAATTGCACTGAAGTTTACGAGGCCTTCGACTGTGAAGACGCCCGTTATTGCAACAACGTCGAAGTGCAGGTGCGTGACTGCATGGATTTGAGCTATTGGGGTGGCAAAGCCACTCAAATTTACGAATGCCAAGCTTGCGGTTACGATATTTATAACCTGCGTTTCTGCACGCTTTGTTGGGATGGCTGCAACAATCTCACTTACTGCGACCACTGTTTTTCGAGCAAAGATTCTTTCGGCTGCATCGGCCTCAAAAAAGCGCAGTACTGCATTCTCAACAAGCAATACACGAAAGAAGAGTACGAGGCATTGCTTCCAAAGATCATTGACCACATGAAAAAAACCGGCGAATGGGGTGAATTTTTCCCCATCGAACTCAGTGCATTCGCCTACAATGAATCTCTGGCCAACGAATGGTTTCCCATCAGTCCCCAAGAAGCCGAATCGCTCGGCTACCCTTGGCTCCACGAAGAAAAAACTGAAAATTATCAAGGGCCCACTGTGCAGATTCCCGATCACATTCGCGATGCCTCCGACGACATCACGAGCCAAATCCTCACCTGCGAAAGCACTCAAAAACTCTTCAAAGTCATACCGCAAGAATTGAAGTTTTATCGCAAAATCGGCCTGCCGATTCCCCGCCGTTCGCCCGATCAACGCCATGGTGACCGCCTCAAACGTCGCAACCCTCGTCAACTTCACGCCCGCAACTGTGCAAACTGTAAAGCCCTCATTCAAACCACTTACGCCCCCAATCGGCCCGAAACCGTACTCTGCGAACCCTGCTATTTAAAAACAATTTACTAATGACCCCTCTCACCCAAACCTGCCGTCTCACCCAAAAACCCTTCATCATCACCGATGAAGACCAAGCTTTTTACGCAAAAATGGGCGTGCCACTACCCACACTTTGCCCCGAAGAACGCATGCGCCGTCGACTGGCTC
>CAZBZW010000082.1:0-3768 GCA_964496535.1 uncultured Candidatus Peribacteria bacterium | reverse complement strand
TTGGAAAATTTCATGAAATTACTTAGTTAATAAATACTATTTATCAAATAGTAAGTGGGAGTGCAATGAGATTTTAGCCAACGCGTGCAATCACTCTCACCGGAGCGGCTTCAGCATCAAACTTGGTGGGAAGGGCGATGACCTCAAATTTTTCAAGCTCCAAAAGTGAGTCTAAATTGCACATGCTTTCGATGATCAGAATTTCTTTTTCGAGAAGGATGCGATGAATTTTGTAAGGAGCTTTGTCGGGGCTCGGCGTGTCGAGGCCGATGAATTTTATTTTTAATTCGACCAGTTTGTGCGCAAATTCCTCGGTGAGGTCCGGGTAATTTTCGTAGAAAGAAGAGTCGCGGAATTTTTTGTCCCAGCCGGTGTGAATCAAAACACAATCGCCTTCGAGAATTTCGTGGCCTTTGAGCAGTTCAATGCCGATTTCGTGTGAGTTGCAGGCGTCCAGCACATGACCGTTTGCAATGAATCGGTCGGCGGGTATTTCTGAGAGTTTTCGGGCGCCCGGAATCATGTGAAGTGGACCATCCATGTGAGTGCCAATATGCATTCCGGTAGCCACGTTGAAGTGCACGATGTTCTGTTCGGCGTCGGTTTCACCCTTGAGCGTGGGCAGGTGATCACCTGGAAAAACCGGCATGACATCGGTGAACGTATGGGTGAGGTCGATGATTTGCATCTGTTTTGAGTATGGTGACCACGGCAGGGGATGCTCACTCTGCACTTCGCTCGAAAATAAAATGTTCCTTCTATTTTCTCGCTTCGTTTGAGTGGCGAACCTGCGGTTCTCTCCCTGCCTTTATACTACAAGTGTTTAAAATCCACCCCACGCGAGGTGGGCTTTATTTTTAAAAATGGTGACCACGGCAGGGGTCGAACCTGCGACCCCCAGCTCCGCAAGCTGATGCTCTATCCAACTGAGCTACGTGATCACAACGTGCGGGCATCGTAGAACAAAGCGAGCCTTGAAGCAAGATCAGCTTTGAGCGCGGATGAAATCCATGAGAGGTTGATGCATGAGACCGTTGGTGGCCAAAAGATTTTCTTCTTTCGGATTCAAAATTGAACCATCCATGTTGGTGACCATGCCTCCGGCTTCTTCAACAATGACTTTTCCGGCGGCGATGTCCCAGGGTTTGAGGCCGTATTCCAAGTAGCCATCATAACGACCGCAAGCCACAAAACAGAGATCCATGACAGCGGCACCGAGGCGACGCACCCCGCGAGATTGTTCGTAAAGACCACGCAACATTTTGTATGATTTTTCGGCACGCTCTGAGCCGCGATCATAGGGCACGCCGATAGCAAGCAAGCATTCTTTGAAGTCAGATTTTTGAGAAACTGAGATGCGATGTTTATTGCGATAAGCTCCTTCGCCGCTTTTGGCCCAGAATGTTTCGTTGAGGGTGGGGATTTCGACGACACCCAAGATGGGTTTACCGTTTTCAATGAGCGCGATCGAGACACAGAACATCGGGTGGCCGTGCGCAAAATTGGTGGTTCCATCGATCGGATCAATGATCCATTTGTACTCGCTAGTCCCTTGGATGGGGTCAGATTCCTCGGTTAAAATGCTGTGATCTGGAAAGTTCTTGCGAATGGTTTCGACAATGAGTTTTTCAACCGCATGGTCGGCTTCGGTCACAAGGTTGTTGAAGGCCCCTTTGGTTTCAGTCTTAAAACCTTTTTCCTGGTAGTGCAGAGCCATTTTTCCGGCATCGTGCGCGAGTTTTTTGGCTATTTGTAGAAAATGCATGGTCATGAGTGCATGGTAATGGTTTTTTTAGGTTTATGAAAGGTGCTGTGTTGAGGCACTTGTTTGACATAAATTAAAACTGGTGTATATCTGCTCTATGGCTTTGGAATCTTCAGGTCAGAGGCGCTCTCAACTTCAGCTTCATCGCCGAATTGGTTCTGAAATTGATGCTGAGACGCATGCGGTTTTGGATACATTCCTAGCCCAAGTGATGCAAGGCGTGCGCAAAGGAGTTTTGAAAATTACGGATGTAGCCATCGTTGATCCTCTTTTGGATATGATGCGCAAGCGAGGTTTTGGTCGCCCTCCTCTAGAAACTCTGCCTCGTCCTCACGTTCTATCTCGTGTCACTTCGAGAAACCCAGAAGATTTGTTGCCGCCTTTTGATCCAAGTTCTTTGCCTCAAGGGCGAGGAGGATTTATCAACATCGCTAATCGTCCGCCTGCAGATGTTGTAGAGGCCTGCTCAGGTTTGGTGGGGGTCCGATTCATTTGCGCCGAGAGTGGAATCATATTTGTGGTTCCGGGTGAGGTGGTTTCAGATGATTTGGTGTTGTACTCAGTTCAAGTTCCGGATCATGTGCGTGTGAGCTTTCCGAACTCGCGTTTGAGTCCTTCTGCAATTGCTAAAAGGACGCTAGCCTGATAGAATCTTCCGGCTATGCTGAACAAGCCTTTTAAAATTTATTCAGGAATGACTCCGAAAGGGGATCAGCCCGCGGCCATCGCGGCTTTGACTGAGGGTGTGAATAAAGGTTTGCAGAGTCAGGTTTTGCTGGGAGCTACGGGAACGGGTAAGACGTTCACGATTGCGAATGTGATTCAAAACACTCAGCGACCCACGTTGATTTTGGCACACAACAAGACCTTGGCAGCTCAGCTCTGCAGTGAGCTGAAAGAGTTTTTTCCTGAAAATTCGGTGCATTACTTTGTGTCGTACTATGACTACTATCAACCTGAAGCTTATATTGCGCACAGCGACACCTATATTGAAAAAGATGCACAGATCAACGAAGAAATCGATAAGTATCGACATGCCGCGACCGTGAGTTTGCTGACTCGACGCGACACGATCATTGTGGCTTCCGTTTCGTGTATTTACGGGTTGGGTTCACCGAAAGAATATTTAGATTTGCGCATTGAAATTCGGCGCGGAATGAAGATTTCGCGCGACACTTTATTGAGGCAATTGGCCGATTTGCAGTATCAACGTTCGGCCATGACCTTCAAGCAGGGAATGTTCCATGTGCTCGGCGATATTTTAGAGATTTTTCCTCCGGGTGGAGACACGGCTTTGCGATTGGAATTTTTTGGCGACGATGTTGAACGCATCACTGAAGTCGAGCCGTTCACCGGTGAGATCATGGGTGAGGTGGAAGAGAGCATGATTTTTCCCGCCAAGCATGCGGTGACGACTCAAGAAAAAATCGATAGAGCGGTGGTTCAAATTCGTGAAGATCTCGAAGAACGCATTCGTGAATTTGAGTCGATCGGCAAGGTATTCGAGGCTCAGCGTCTGCGCATGCGCACCGAGTACGATCTCGAAATTTTGCAAGAAACGGGTTACGTGCAAGGTATTGAAAACTATGTGCGTTATTTCAATGCGGCGGGTCCGGGCGGCAAACCACCCACTTTGATGGAATTCTTCCCCGAAGATTTTTTGATGGTGGTGGACGAGTCGCACATGTCCATTCCTCAGATTGGAGGCATGTTCAATGGGAACTTTTCACGCAAACAATCCTTGGTCGAACACGGTTTTCGTCTGCCGTCTTCATTCGATAACCGGCCTTTAAAATTTGAAGAATTTGAGGAGTATATGCGTCGTGCCATTTATGTTTCAGCCACGCCGGGGCATTACGAAATGGAACGCAAACAGGCGCTTGTGGAGCAGATCATTCGTCCCACGGGGCTCTTGGACCCAGAAATTTCGGTGCGCAAAAAAGAGGGCCAAATGAAAGATTTGTTGGGTGAAATTCGAGCTCGAGTGGTCAAAGGCGAACGTG
>CAZBZW010000081.1:0-3845 GCA_964496535.1 uncultured Candidatus Peribacteria bacterium | reverse complement strand
CGGTAGCCGTACCGCAAATCTTCTGGCCCCAAAACCTTCACACCTTCACCCGGAAAAAACACCCGCGCATTCGCCAATACATGAGCCGTTTCGAGCCCGAAACAGCCGGCATTGCCTCGCACGGCTCCACCCACGGTTCCCGGCAAACCGCACCACGGTTCCAAACCTGCCAAACCCGCTTCTTCAGCAGCCTTCACCACTTGTGCCATTTTCACACCTGCTTCGGCCCAAATGTGTTCGCCGCGCACTTCAATCAAACCTGATTTCATCGCAATCACCAGCCCACGAAACCCCGCCGAGTCGAACAACAAATTCGATCCTCCGCCCAACACAAAGACCGGCAAGCCGCGCTCATTTGCCCATGCCATCGCTTCCGCCACCTCGTCGGCCGAGTCCACTTCCACAAAAAAATCTGCTTCGCCCCCAACCTGATAGGTTGAAAACTTTGCGAGTCGAACGTGTTCTTGAATAGGGTGCATGAAGGCAGTTTAGCATTAAACCCAAAACTGGGGCCACCTGCCGTGATTGAACCGGCGGCCTGCACGTTACGAGTGTGCCGCTCTACCAACTGAGCTAAGGTGGCCTAGATGTCGCCCATCAACCGAAAAAAGTATGGAGCCACCTATCGGAATCGAACCGATGACCTACGGGTTACAAATCCGTTGCTCTACCAGCTGAGCTAAGGTGGCACATTCAAGAAAAGATCCTTGCGTCAGCCCTTATATCAGCTTTTCAAAGGGAAGCCAAGCTTGACCAGCGCTTCTGAGGTTTTGGCAAAAACTCGGCCTTCTTTTTCAAGTCGTTGATAGACCTGTGAATCGCAAACCAAAGCTTGCACCAAAGGGTTCACGCCTGTGATAAAAACAGTGCGCCCACTCTTTTCAAGCCGATCCACGATTTCTGAAAGCGCATCCAAGCCGTCTAGATCAACAAAATGCAGTTCTCTCAACCTTAAAATCACATGCCTGCACGCACCCAAATCTTCTTCAAAATGAGCGATGTGCGCCTGGCCATTCATATAGGCCAGAATTCCTTTGATAGAGTAAACTAAAGTATCAAGCTCGCCTTTTTTTGAGTAGAGTTTGTCGTTGCCAAAATGGTGCTCCACACGTTCCTTCTGAGCGTTATTCACCGAAAGTTCATATTGTCCGGCCGAAAGACGATTGACGAAAATCAACAGTGCGGCCGCCGTTCCAAACAAAATTCCAACCATCGGATCTTCGACGATCGTCACAAATGCGACCAAGAAGGTCAAAATAAACTCAGTCTTGTCGTAGCGAAACATGCGAAAAAAGTGATGGACTTCGATCATTCGCACAGCCGCGTAAACCAAAATAGCTGCGATCACAGCGAGAGGCACAAATTTAAAACTCGAGAGCAGTAAAAAAGAAACCGCGACCACTCCCACCACACTGATGATGGAGGAAGTTCGGTGATTCGCACCACTTTTAATGTTGAGGGCGGTGCGGGCCAAAGCCGCCGTGGCCGGAATGCCACCCATAAAACCTGAAGCCAGATTCGCCAAGCCCAAGCCCAGCATTTCTTTGCGTTTGTCGTGTCGAGTGCCTGTCATTCCATCTGCAATTTTAGCTGAAAGCATCGTTTCTAAAATGGCCACCAAAGTCACAGTGAGGGCAGGCATGAGCAAAGATGTATCAAACGAAAAAATTGTGCTTTCACGAAGCACGGGAATCAATTCTCCAAAACGCCCTTCCAATGTTTGAATTTCAAAAGGAATGCGCCCCGTTGAGCTCAAAAACCCCAAAATCCCACCCAAAGGAGTGAGCAAAATCACAGGAGGCAATTTTGGGATCAATTTCCAGATCAAGAACAATCCACTCAAAAAAACCAAAAAAATGATCAGACTCACCGAGTTGGTCTCGCTCAAATGCCGAAACGACTCCGCCAAATTTTGAATGAATTTTTCGTGCTTGGGCAGATCATGCAAACCGGTAGCAAAATTGAACTGATTGAAGGCAATGATGAACGCAACCCCCAATGTGAACCCGTGCAACGAGCTTGCCGGCACAAAAACCAAATAACGCTCCAGCTTGAGAACATACGCCAAAAGAATCATCGCTCCCGCCACAATCGCCAATGATGAAAGAGCATCGGCCCCGTGGGCCATCGCATAGGTGGCCAACAAGCCCGAAAGCGCTCCGGTCGGCCCCACAATGTTGAAGTGACTGCCGCCAAACATCGCCGCCACAAGCCCCGCCCAAATCGCCGTGATGATTCCGTCGATCGGGCTCGCCTGAGACGCCACAGCCAAAGAAACCGAAAGAGGAATAGACACCAGGGTCACGGTCAAGCCGGAACGCCAATTTTCACGAATGCGTTGAAGGAACATGGACAAAAGTTAAAAAAGCGCGGAAAAACTACGCCTCAGCATTTCATTCCACAAGAAAGAAAATCTTTATTGGATTTAGACCAATCTTGCTAGTTGATCAGCTGCTGAAAATTTCGAACAAGAGCCAAAGATTCGTAACGATCTCGCGCTTCATCCCCAGAGAATGCTCGCCCATTGCCGACCCGAGGCATTTCAAAAACAAAATGGGATGCCTCTTCGTCCAGCATCAAATTTGCCGCGAGAAAAGGATGTTCACAGGGTGTGGAGTCCTGGTTGTAGACGCCTGCTCCAAGTCTTGCCGCTTGATTTAAGGTAAAAAAGACATCAATTGCCCGATTTCGGCCTCCTGTATTGTACCAATTCGCAAATTCAGGATGATTGAAGTCGAAACCCATAATGCCCATTTGGGGGCCTTGAATACGGGGATCCATAGGAATTTCCTGCCCCGTTCCGTTATTTTGAATTTTAAGAATGGGCCTCAAAAGGACTTCAGGAGGAACTCCAAATCTCCAAACAAGAGGTGGAGGGCTCGACATATCTTGAGCGGGTGGATTGTACGGCTGAGTACCAAAAATTTCATCGCCCAAACTGACCATCGCCATTCTCTGAAATGCAGCAGCCATGCCCTCGATAACAGCTTTCCCAAATTCAACTCTCCTGCCTTCCTCTACAAGTTTTCGAAGACCCACCACCCCACCCCTATTGAGATTTTCGGCTCGCGAGGCAGGCCCGAGATTCTTCAAAAAATCTGATTTTCTCATGCAAGATTGAATAAAAAGGAGATAAACCATAACAAATATTCTTGCTTTGTCAACTCAATAGGTGTAGATGAGGACTATGGAGACTCCCAATCGATTTCTTGAATCGGCCAATGGTTTGCTGGAGAGGATAAATCGTTCTCCCTACACCTACGCGCTCATCGCAGCCTTGATTGGGGTGAATGTGGGTCGTGTGCTCAACACCCCCAACTTCGAAGCACAAAAAGCCGCTTTCGAATGCGAGCCTTGTCCCAAGCCGAAGGAGCGCCTAATTAAAGATGCAAAAATCGAAATCGCAAATTTGGTAAACAGGCTGAGCACTGAATGTGAAAAAGATTCATCCATCGAAGCTTGTGAAAGCATCGACAACGCCAAACGCGCTCTCGATGTCGTCTTGAGTCACACGGATTACCAATGTGCACAAGCAGATGTGGCGCTTCAGCCAGCGCCGTGGAGTGGCAGCGGGCCCGTCAGCATCTTGGCGATCACTGAGTCCACTTACAAGCCTGAAGAAGGTTCGTCTGCCCAAGTCTGCATTTATCCTGAAGCCTTTCGTAGAAACGACCTGTCCTTCACAGTGTTTCGCGAGGCTCTCAACAATCTCAACGGCGATTCGAATGTCGTCCCAGTGGCTGAAGATAAAATCACCAGCCAGTTCTTAGCCGGCCCCGACGCAAGCTCCAAATAGCTTTACCCTTGCCTCCTCATACCACTTCGCTATAATCGCCGAGCTTTTA
>CAZBZW010000080.1:3461-3856 GCA_964496535.1 uncultured Candidatus Peribacteria bacterium | reverse complement strand
ACTGCTGAATATTGAAGAATTTTTCTACAAAGATCGCACCGGCAAAGGCGCTGGAATTCCGCTCGGAACTGCCGAAAAGAGAGAGATGATTGCAGTGGAATACGGACACAAATTCGCACTCAATTTGTCAGATTACATCGACACGGGACTCTTTCTAGATCATCGCGAAACACGCCATTTCATCGAGAGCCAAAGCAAAGGAAAACTCGTGCTCAACACCTTCGCCTACACCGGCTCATTCAGCATTTATGCCGCTGCGGGTGGGGCCGAAAAAACATTCAGCGTGGACCTTTCTAAAAACTACTGCGAGTGGATCAAAAAAAATCTCGAACTCAATGATCTTCCGCCCGAAAAAAACTGGGTCTACAAAATGGATACGCTTGAGTTCTTTCGTT
>CAZBZW010000080.1:0-3451 GCA_964496535.1 uncultured Candidatus Peribacteria bacterium | reverse complement strand
AAGTTCGACATCATCATCATAGATCCTCCCACATTCAGTCAGAACAAAGGTACCAATTTTTCGGTCGAACGCGACCACCCCGCCATGCTCAACAGCGCACTCGAACTTCTGAACCCCGGTGGATTCATTCTATTTTCAAACAACTGCCGCGACTTTATTTTGAACAAAGAAAAACTCAGCCCCTGTACCGTGCGCGAAGAAAAAACCCTCATCCCGCTCGACTTTAAAGAAAGCATTCCGCACCACTGCTACATTATGAAGCATTCATGAGTAAATTAAACTCCATGCCAGGTGAATCACTCAGTTTCATACAAAAAATTGCTCGATTTTTCTTGAGCAAAAAAAAATTCGATGCATTAAAATCAGAATCGAAACAGTGGTTTCTAAAATGTGAACATTGTGGTGATGAAAGCGAAAAATCTGTGTGGGAAATTGGAGGCATTCGCTACAAGGCGGGAGCCCACCGCCACGTCAAAGTTTTCTGCACAAAATGCCAAGTGCGCCGATGGGCGAAGTTTCTCAAAAAGCCTTAACACTCCTCCACTTGAAAATTTTCTTTTCAAAAATCAGCCTGGTCTTATGTCTCGTTGCATTTTCAGGATGTAAACAGACTGAAGAAAGACCTATTGAAGAAAAACCCGCTGAATTCAGCAATAAAACGGAAGAAGAAATTTCTCAATTCCATTTTCTCGGCATTCCCAGAAGTGATGTGAGTGTGGTGGCTTCTTCGGAACTTCCTTACGACACAAAAAATCAACTCAATTACCAAGCGGAAAATATTCTAGATATGATTCCTCAAACCGCGTGGTGCGCTTCAGAATCCAAATCCATCCCAAGTCTCACGCTCAGTTTCGATGAAAAAGTGGATGTGGGCCAAGTGGGAATTTTTCCAGGCTATGCGAGAGAAGAAAAACTATTTTTTGAAAACAGTCGCCCCAAAACAGTAGAGGTTTGGTACAACGATCTGCCAGAAGCCATCGACGAACTGCACGTTGAAGACAGATACGGGGTACAAGTTTTCGAATTAAATGAAGTCGATATTCAAAAATTAACTTTCAAAATCACAGAAGTTTACCCTGGATCAAAGTACCAAGACTTATGCATTTCAGAGATGGATTTTTGGAGGGATTGGACCGACGAAAATTTAGAAAAGTGGACCCAAGATCACTCCGATCCTTATTACTGGCTGCAGTGTGAAGACGGCAGTGACTTCAACACAGAGATTTCAACGGGATGGAAGTTACTAGAGCCTGCTGAAGTCTCAACCCACGGTGCACACTACGAAGTAGACTCTCATTTTGATTTTTGGATTCCAAATGAATACACGAAGGAATTCAGCGCCTTTGGGTGGAAAGAAAAACCCAATGAAGAAACTCAAGCCATCGCTTTTGCTGAAGGAACAGATCCGGGCTGCGCTGCTTTACCTTTTGGAGACGCAGTCGGCATCAGCATTGCGATACTCAGTCCAGAAGATTTAAAATCAGATTTAGAATATTTTGAGGAGTATTCCGTGCCAAAAGAATCGATCAATTTAAACGGTATTCCAGCAACGCTCTATACAGATCGAGGGTTCGGAGGCAGCTTTCTCGCCAGTTATTTCCTTGAAATGAATGGGGTGAGCTATAAAGCTCAGTTGAGCTATAGCGAAGATGGAGACGAAATCAAATTCCTTGAGGACGTCCTCAGCAGTCTCCAATTCACAGTTTCAAACTGAAAAGACGCCCCAAAGAAAGAAATAGCCTGGCTCATGAGCCAGGCTATTTCTTTCAGTCTTTGAAGTTTTCTTTCGAAGCTCTTAGCGTCCCGCCCGTTTTCGTTGATTCTCATCCAAGAATTTCTTGCGAAGACGCACGGATGTCGGAGTGATTTCAACGTATTCATCTTCACCGATATATTCAATCGCGCGTTCCAAAGTCATCGGAACAATCGGCGTCAAAGTCAGCGCTTCGTCCGTTCCAGAGGCTCGCACGTTGGTGAGCTGTTTGTTCTTGGTAGGATTCACAGTGAGATCTGAACCCAAGTTGGATTCTCCGATCACCATTCCGGCATACACATCGGTCGCAGGACCAATGAACAGAGGTCCACGTTCTTGCAACTTCCAAAGTGAGTAAGCCATGGTGGCACCGGTTTCGCCCGAAATCATCGAACCCACGGTGCGTTTTTCGATTTCTCCCACATGAGGCACGAAACGATCGAAGGCATGGTACAAGGTTCCTTCTCCACGAGTCAGCAACAAGAACTGGGCACGGAAGCCCAGAAGTCCACGAGTCGGAATTGAAAATTCCAAGAAGGTGTTTCCATTTTCAGCTCGAATGTTCTGCATCACACCCTTGCGTTGAGACAAAGCTTGAATCACAGAACCCGCCATGTCGTCAGGCACGTTCACAATCGCGATTTCCATCGGCTCTTCCAAAACACCATCCACAGTTCGCATCACCACTTCAGGTTGAGAAATTTGAAGTTCATAGCCCTCTCGGCGCATGGTTTCAATTAACACGGCAATGTGCATTTCTCCACGTCCATAAACTTTCACCGCATCACTTCCACTTTGGAATTCAATCTTCAAACCCACGTTGGTTTCAAGTTCACGCTCCAAACGTTCTTTCAAATGTCGGCTGGTCACATACTTTCCCTCACGACCCGCAAACGGCGAATCGTTGACCATGAAATCCACAGCCACCGCAGGAGGATCCACACGAATCGCAGGTAAAGGTTCGCGATCGCCATTCACCGAAATCGTTTCTCCCACATACACATCCGGAAGTCCGGCCAACGCCACAATGTCTCCTCCGCTCACGCTTGGAACTTCTTTTCGATCCATTCCATCAAATGTGAACAATTTCGAAACACGTCCTTTGCGACGAGCTCCTTCTGGAGTCACAATCGTCACATTTTCATTCACGCTCAATTTTCCTTCATAAACACGTCCGATGGCCAAGCGACCCAAATAGTTGTCGTAAGCCAATGTAGCAGGCTGCATGCAGAATGGAGCATCCAAACGCTGTTCAGCCGGCTTCACATGCTTCACCACAAAATCCAAGAGTGGAGTGATGTCTTTCTGTTCATCGTCCAAATTCGCCACAGCCACACCTCGTTTTGCAACGGCGTAAATATAAGGGAAGTCCAACTGGTCGTCGCTCGCACCCAGTTGTGCAAACAAATCAAAGGTTAGGTTCACCACTTCTTGAGGGCGAGCCATCGGCTTGTCGATTTTGTTGATGACCACCAAAACTTTGTGGCCCAATTCCAAAGATTTTCTCAACACAAACTTGGTTTGAGGCATGGGTCCTTCATAGGCATCCACCACCAAAACCACCGCATCCACAGTTCGCAACACACGTTCCACTTCTGATCCAAAATCGGCGTGCCCAGGAGTGTCCACAATGTTGATCTTGTCGCCTTTGTATTGAATCGAAGCATTTTTCGCGTAAATCGTGATCCCACGTTCCTT
>CAZBZW010000079.1:0-3909 GCA_964496535.1 uncultured Candidatus Peribacteria bacterium | reverse complement strand
GGTCAACTTGGGCAATCTCGGATTTCTAACCGAGGCCAAAGAAAAAAGCAAAGCCATCGACCACATCGAAGAAATTCTCAAAGGGAAGTTTGAAAGCGACGACCGCATGCTTTTGCGCGCCACCGTCTACCGCGACGGCCAAAAAATCGCCACGCATTTGGCTTTAAACGACGTGGTCATCAATCAGGGTAGTTTCGCTCGTCTCATTCAACTCTATGCCGAAATAAATCAACGTAAGATGATTGAGCTCAAGGCCGACGGTCTCATCGTCGCCACACCCACTGGCTCCACCGGACACTCCTTGTCTGCCGGCGGCCCCATCGTTCACCCCAAGGTGGATGCTATTCTCGTCACGCCCATCTGCCCCTCCGATCTCTCGGTGCGCCCCATCGTCATTCCGTCCAACCGCCAGCTCACCATCAAAATTCTCACCGAACGCTATTTTCAAGATCACCAGATCGGTCTGACCATCGACGGCCAAATCGTGATTCCGCTCAAATACGGTGACCAAATCAAAATCCGCCGCTCCAGCCGCAAACTGCGCTTTGCCCGCATGGGCGAAGAGTTGAATTACTACAAACTCTTACGAGAGAAGTTGCACTGGGGGAAGGCCTAGCGTAACGCCGCCTGTGCCGCCGCCAACCGTGCGATTGGAACTCGATACGGACTGCAACTCACGTAGTTGAGGCCGATTTCGTGACAGAATTCAACGGACCGAGGGTCACCCCCATGTTCGCCACAAATCCCAACTTCCAGGCCAGGTTTCACACCGCGACCTAAAGTCACAGCCATGCGCATCAACGCGCCCACACCGTCGCGATCAATCGTTTCAGTGGGGTTGTCGGGCAAGATCTCGTTTTCGGTATAGAAGGGAAGGAAGGTTCCGGCATCATCTCGAGAAAATCCAAAGGTCATTTGAGTCAGGTCGTTGGTTCCGAATGAGAAAAATTCGGCCGCACGAGCAATTTGATCGGCCACCACACACGCACGAGGCAATTCAATCATAGTTCCCACTTTCCACTCAAAGTTCATGGGGCCCATTTGGGCGGCGATTTGGTCGATCATGTACTTCACCACCACAAATTCTTTCACGTGGCCCACCAAGGGCACTTCGATTTCCACAATCACCTTCACGCCTTCGTCTGAAACCGCACGAGCCGCGGCAAAAATCGCGCGCGCTTGCATTTCGTAAATATCCGGATGCGTGATGCCCAAACGACAGCCTCGGTGCCCCAACATGGGGTTGAACTCGTGCAAGGCTTCCACGGCCTCGTTAAGCGCACGCACGTCGACTCCCAATTCAGCGGCCACAGGTGCCATTTTATCTTCAGTACTGGGCAAAAACTCGTGCAATGGCGGGTCGAGCAAGCGAATCGTGACCGGAAACCCATTCATCACTCTAAAAATTCCTTTAAAATCTTCGCGTTGCATCGGCTCCAGCTTTTCGAGCGAGCGTTTGCGCACGTCGGCATCTTTGGCCAAAATCATCTGTCGAACCAATAGAATACGTTCATCGTCAAAGAACATGTGTTCGGTGCGGCAAAGTCCAATTCCTTCAGCCCCAAACTTGCGTGCCACTTCGGCATCGTGTGGGGTGTCCGCATTCGTGCGAATCTTCAAAACTCGTACTTTATCAGCCCATTCCATCAATTCCGCAAATTCACCCGAAACTTCTGGTTCCACGGTGGGCACCAATCCTTTCAAAACTTCTCCGGTCGAACCGTCAATTGTGATCACATCGCCTCCGCGAAACACCTGTCCATTCACTGTCATCGTGCCCGCTTCTTCATTGACCAAAACGGCCTTACACCCAGCAATGCAGGGTTTGCCCATTCCACGTGCCACCACGGCGGCATGACTGGTCATTCCTCCAGTCGAAGTCAAAATTCCTTCGGCCGCGTGCATGCCATGAATGTCCTCAGGACTGGTTTCTTGACGCACCAACAAGACACGTTGGCCATCTTCTTTGAGTCGACACGCTTCGTCAGCCGTGAACACAATCTGTCCACACGCCGCTCCAGGTGAAGCGGGGAGTCCCTTAGCCAAAACTTCCTTCACCGCTTTCGGATCAATCGACGGATGCAACAGCGTATTCAAATGTTTGGGGTCCACTCTCAAAATTCCTTCTTTTTCACTGAGCAAGCCTTCTTTAACCATGTCCACTGCAATCTTGACGGCGGCTTTGGCAGTGCGTTTTCCGTTTCGAGTCTGCAAAATAAAGAGTCGGCCTTTTTCAACCGTGAATTCAATATCCTGCATGTCCTTGTAATGATTTTCGAGGTTCGCCTGCACCTTCAAAAGTTCCATGTAGGCCGAAGGCAATTTCTGTTCCATGTCCGCAATTTTTTCGGGAGTCCGAATACCAGCCACCACATCTTCACCTTGAGCATTGCACAAAAATTCTCCGTAAAATTCACGGTCACCGGTCGATGGATTTCGAGTGAACGCCACCCCAGTTCCACTGTCTTCGCCCATGTTTCCAAACACCATCGACTGCACAGTCACCGCAGTTCCCATGTTGTGCGAAAGATTGTGCAAATTTCGGTAGGTGATGGCACGGTTCGAATTCCACGATTTGAACACCGCCAAAATCGCAAAGTGCAATTGTTCGCGTGGATCTTCCGGAAATGGTCGCCCAGTCACCTCTAAAATAATCGCCTTGAATCGTTCCGCCAATGCCTTCCAGTCTTCGGCCGTGAGCTCAGTGTCCAGTTCGACATGTTTGTCCATTTTAACCTGAGAAATCGCCTCTTCGAAGCGTTTGTGAGGCACTTCCAACACGACATCCCCGAACATCATCACAAAGCGTCGATACGAGTCATATGCAAAGCGAGGATTGTTCGTTTCGCGGCTCAACGCCTCCACGGTCGCGTCATTCAGACCCAAATTCAAGACGGTATCCATCATGCCGGGCATCGACACACGAGCCCCTGAACGCACCGATACCAATAGTGGATTTTCCTTGGCTCCAAAACCCTTACCCATGTGATGCTCCAATTCTTCCAAATGTTGAGCCAACTCTTCATGAAAACCCTGGGGGAGTTCAGCATGTGCCAAATAATAGTTGCAAGCCTCAGTCGTGATGGTGAAACCAAATGGGACCGGCAGACCCATTCGAGTCATTTCAGCCAAATTAGCGCCCTTGCCTCCCAACAAATTCAGGAGTGAAAGTTCGCCTTCAGGAAAAGCATAAATATTCTTCATGAGAATGGGTTAGGAAAGTCCTCGACGCGCTTGATGAGCGGCCGAAAGTCGTTCTAAGGCAGAAATGAAAGCTGCCAATCTGAAACTACATGAATACTGTCGAGTTTTAGCCGCCACTTCTTCATAAGCTCGAGTCATAATAACATTGAGCCGTTTGTGTACTTCTTCAGCAGACCAGTAGTAATGACCTTCATTCTGCACCCACTCAAAGTAACTCACAGTCACTCCGCCGGCGTTTGCGAGAATATCGGGCAAAATCACCACACCTTTTTTTTCTAAAATCAAATCGGCTTCTGGCGTGGTGGGGCCATTCGCCAATTCTAAAATGAACTTGGCCTGCACCGCTTCTGCATTGTCCACTCTGAGCTGATTTTCGAGCGCCGCGAGCACCAAAATATCGCAAGGCAAAGCTAAAATTTCTTCGTTGGACACAATTCGACACATCGCCCCGGTACGTAGACATTCTTGAACTGAACCCTTTTCAACCTTACAGTCGAATGCTGAGTTGGGTTCGAGTCCATCTTCACAATACATGCCACCTTTAGAGTCCGAAATTCCCACAATTTGAGCGCCGCGTTCGTGCAAAAGTTGAGCCACATGAGCCCCCGCATTGCCGAAGCCTTGCACGATGACCTTTTTACCCACCACCGATTCGCCACGATCTTTCAAGAACGCTTCAATGACAAACACACCGCCCATACTCGT
>CAZBZW010000078.1:0-3916 GCA_964496535.1 uncultured Candidatus Peribacteria bacterium | reverse complement strand
GTATTCCGCCATTGAAAGAGCTGTGAACGCCACACGAGCACGAGCTCCAGGTGGTTCGTTCATTTGACCGAAGACCATCGCCACTTTAGGCAAAACTCCGGCATCTTTCATTTCATGGTAAAGGTCATTTCCTTCACGAGTGCGTTCTCCCACTCCGGCAAACACTGAGTATCCTCCGTGAGCCGTTGCGATGTTGTTGATCAACTCTTGAATGATCACAGTTTTTCCCACTCCAGCTCCTCCGAACAAACCAACTTTTCCACCTTTCACGAAGGGACAAATCAAATCGATCACCTTGATTCCGGTTTCTAGAATTTCGATCTTAGTGGATTGATCAGCAAACGCAGGTGAAGGCTGGTGGATGCTTCGTGTCTTCACATCTTTCGCCATCTTTTCGCCTCCGTCGATCACTTCTCCGGTCACATTGAAGATGCGACCCAAAACTTGCTTGCCCACGGGCACTGAAATCGGAGCGCCTGACGCATTGATCGCCTGACCTCGAGCAAGACCATCGGTGGAACCCATCGCAATCGTACGAACGGTGCCCGAGCCAATATGAGCCTCGACCTCCAAGATCAATTTTTCATCGCCTTCCACCGTGAGCGCTTCATAAAGCGCGGGCAGAGATTCTCCTTCAAAGGCAACGTCGACGACGGGACCAATGATCTGAGTGATTTTTCCTTTGAGTTGATGCATAGAATGGAAAAAGTTTTAAAAAATATTAAGAACCGAGAGCGGCACTACCCGCTGAAATTTCAGCAATTTCACGAGTGATGCTGGCTTGACGCGCTCGGTTGAACGCAAGCGTCAAATCATCCGCCATCTCCCCAGCCGCATCGGTCGCACTCTTCATGGCCAGCATACGAGCACTGTGCTCCGATGCATTGCTTTCTAAAAGCGCCTGAAAGAGCTCCACTTGAGCGATACGAGGAATGAGGTAAGACAAAATTTCTTCAGAACTGGGTTCCCACACAAATTCAACAGAATCTGCGGTGGCTTCGCCCAACTCTTCTTGCATGGCTTCAGGCGAAATCGGATACAGCTGTCGCACTTGCACTTTTTGAGACAAGGCCGATTCGTACGCAGTGTAAATCACGAGCACACGATCGGTTTTGCGGTCACGCATGGCTTCAAACAAGTATCGAGCCATCTCCACAATTGTCGACTCATTTTGAGCTGTATCGTCCTTTGCGTAAGCCAAGCTGGGTCGAATGCCAAAACTATTGAGACGTTGCACTCCTTTTGAACCCATGGCCAAAAAATCCATCCGTTCACGATCGTTTTCTTGCATTTGAGAGATCACTTCACGAATCACGTTGGTATTAAAAGCTCCCGCCAAACCTCGATTCGAAGTCATCATCACCACTGTGGTGTGAGGATTTTCAGGAATCTCAGAAAAGAACGGTGCCAATGTGTGCTCGTCATCCAAGGCAATCACCTGAGACAAGCGTGCGAGCATCGCCCACGCCGCCTGATTGTAAGAACGCGTCTCCACGGCAGAGGCCACGGCACGGCGCATTTTCGCAGCTGATACCAATTCCATCGCCTTGGTGATTTTGCGCGTGTTCTTGATCGAGCGCAGACGGTTTTTAATTTCTTTGGCCTGAAGCGCCATGATCCTTAAGCGTTTAAGAAGTAACTTTCGTCGAGAGTGCCTTTAAATTCTTTCAAAGCAGTTTGAATTTCTTGCTCCCAAGCATCATCAAATTTCTTTTCTTTCACAATTGTTTCGAGCAAACCTGAGTGACTTTGTGAGACATAAGTGAGGAATCCAGCGACAAATTCTTGCACGCGTTCGGGCTTGAGTTCGTCGAGATGACCCTTCACTCCACAATAAATTTGAACCACTTGTTCTTCAGCTTTTAAGGGCTGATATTGCGCCTGCTTCAAGAGTTCTTCCAAACGGCGCCCACGAGTGAGTTGTTGTTTGGTGGTCTCATCGAGATCAGAACCAAATTGAGTGAAGGCTTCCAATTCACGATATTGAGCGAGACTGAGACGCAAGGTTCCAGCCACTTTTTTCATGGCTCCGATCTGAGCAGCTCCTCCCACACGAGACACCGACAACCCCACGTTCACCGCAGGACGGAATCCTTTATTGAAGAGAGTCGGTTCGAGGTAAATCTGACCATCGGTAATCGAAATCACGTTGGTCGGAATATACGCCGACACGTCGTTACCTTGAGTTTCGATGATCGGCAATGCCGTCAACGAACCTCCTCCATAATTTTCATTGAGCTTCGCAGCCCGCTCCAACAATCGAGAGTGGATGTAAAACACATCACCTGGGTAGGCCTCACGACCTGGGGGGCGGCGGAGCAGAAGGGAAATTTGGCGATACGCCACAGCATGCTTTGAAAGATCATCGTAAATGATCAATGCATCCTGACCTTTGTCCATAAAATATTCAGCCATGGCGCAACCTGCATAAGGAGCCAAGTAACTGAGTGGTGCAGGTTCTGAAGCTGAAGCTGAAACCACAATGGTGTAATCCATCGCGCCTTTAGCCTTCAAAGCCTCGACCAATTGAGCCACCTTGCTTTCTTTTTGACCAATCGCAACGTAGACACAAATCACGTTCTCACCTTTTTGATTCAAAATCGTGTCGATCGCGATGGCGGTTTTACCGGTTTGACGGTCGCCGATGATCAACTCACGCTGACCTCGCCCGACGGGAGTCATGGCATCAATCGATTTGATGCCTGTTTGCAAAGGTTGATGCACCGATTTTCGAGTGATCACACCATAAGCCACACGTTCCACCGGATAGGTTTTTGAGGTCTTGATTTCGCCACGGTCATCTTTGGGCTGACCCAAAGCATCGACCACACGGCCGATCAGTGCCTCACCCACCGGAACTTCCAAGAGTCTTCCAAGACCCTTCACTTTCATTCCTTCGCGAATGTCAGAATAGTCACCCAAAACCATGATACCCACACGTCCTTCTTCAAGGTTGATCGCCACCCCTTGAATGCCATTATCAAACTCCACCATTTCGGAAGTTTTAACTTTGGCGAGACCGATCACTTTCACGATACCATCGCTCGCTTCCATCACAGTTCCGATGGCTTCGGATTGAACATCTTGCTTGAATTGGGTGATCTCCTCTTTCAGGTGATCGGTAAGGGACGAATGTGAAGTCATACGGTTTTAAAATTAATGAAGTTTGTGTGCAAAATTTTGAAGTTGACCCGAAACCGAGAGGTTCCAGCGTTGATTGAGGGTTTCAACAGAGATTCCGCCAATCAACGAGTCGTCAATCACACGCGTGATATGAGTTTTTTTGCCGGGCAGAACTTGCTCCAGCGCCTTCTCAATCACGGCGTCTGAAACGTCGCGTGCCGAGGTGACTTGAACAGGAATCAAACCTTGCGAGCGGTAATGCATTTGAGTGATCAAGCGCACGACTTCAGGCAATCGGGCCGAAAACCCTTCGCGATACATTGCCTCTAAAAACGCGTGTGAAATCGAATGCCATTTCGAAGGTTCTGCCTGTTGAAGGGCAGAAAACCAATCTTGTGCGTACGATTTCACTGTGAATCTCATTAAGACAGAGGTTTAAGTTCTTGTAAGGCTTTTTCGACAAAACTTTTATCGGCTTCGCTGTCCATTTTCTTACCCAGCAATTGACCTGCCAGAGACAAGACCAACGAAGTGATTTGCCCTTGAGCTTCTTTAAGCATGGAACTGCGCTCGTGAGCCACTTGCTCTTGAGCTTTTTCAAGAACGGCAGCAGCCTCATGATGGCTGGCTTCCAAAGCCATTTTACTTTGAGCTTCGGCGCGAGATTTTGCTTGAGCCAAAATATCCTGAGCCTCTTTACGGGCCTCCGATAAAATTTGTTCTTTGCGAATCTCAACTTCAGTTAAAGTTTTGTGGGCTTCTTCCGCGTTTCTCAGACCATCTTCAATCTTCT